>NZHJ01000037.1 GCA_002691265.1 Flavobacteriaceae bacterium
CCGTTATTTTTATACAATTCACTTTGGACTGCATTTCCTAAAAATAAGTCAGGATATCCATCGTTATTAAAATCTCCCCACGAGGCCGCTAATCTATCGCCATGTTCAATTGTATCAAAACTAAAATTACCATCTTCATCATAATTAATTAAATCAATATCATGATTAAGATTTTGATTGATTCCAGAACTTTCTGTAATATCGATAAAGTTGCCATTATTTGTATTTTCAAAGAGACGACTCCAGTATTCTTCTCCATCTTCGGACCTGGCAGATACAATAAATATATCGAGGTCACCATCATTATCATAATCAGCAACAGCTACTCCATTATTACCAACCACTTCGTTTAAATCTGAAATGTTTGTAATATTTCTAAACTGCTGTGAATATAAAATATGAGAAATAAAAAATATATATAGAAATTTATATTTCAAAAGTGCAAAAGTTAAATTTTCTTAAAACTCACACAACATATCTTCACCACAACATTGTGGGGATTTTATCTTTCCCGCGCAGGAAGGACAAATCGATATTTGAACCTTATTCCCATCTTCTAAAGTCAAATAATCATTTCTTAAAGGCTCATCACATGAAGCACAACTGGCATTTACCGCCATACCACACTTATTACATTTGTATGTTTCCATAAATTAATTTTTACGTTTATCAAACTTTTCTTTGTCAGTTTGATTAACTCTGTTAATAATCAACCATATAAATAAAATTACTACTCCTGTGCCAATTATAAAACTCAACATAGCATTTATTTTAATGAAACGGCTGTTCCATATGCTAATATTTCGGATGTTCCTTGAGCTATAACCGATGTTGTAAATCTTATATTTAAAACTGCATCTGCATTTAATTTTTGAGCATCTACAATTAATCTTTCTAAAGCTTGTTCTCTGGCGTAGGCTTGTAACTTAGTGTATTCTTCAATCTCTCCTCCAATAATATTTTTGAGTTGAGCTACTAAATCTCTTGCCACATTTCTTGATCTTACTGTCGATCCTCTAGCTATTCCTAGAATCTTTTCGATTTCTCTATCTGGGATAATCTCGGTTGTTGAAAGTATCATATAATCTATTTTATAATTTCTTTAGTTTCAATCTTAAACATCGAAGACAATAAAATTATTGGCTCCCAATTTTTTGATTTATTACAATATACAGCATGTTCAGTACTTTTTGGCTCAAGTAGAGCTGAACTTTTTCCTATATCAATAATATATTTTTTTTCAAGTGGATTTTTTTTACCCGTTCTTATACTATCACTTTTATAGTCAATTAGTGTAACTGGTGCTTTTTTAAAACCTAGTTCCATTAATGCAAAATACCTATGATGCCCATCAATTATCAATAAACTTTCATGACAACAAACAATCGATGATATTATATAATAACTTTCATAAGACTTGATAAACTTAGCTAGCGATGTCTTCTTTTTTTCAATGATTTTTTCATGCGGATTAAGTGTATCAATATCTATTAACATAACACCTTTAATTAGATTTTGATTAAAATCAATTGAGTACATCTGAATATTTTACATAAAGATATTAAAACTTTCATTAGTAAAGATTTGTAAATTTGTGTTATGAAAATTATTTCAATTTATATACTAATAGCAGGTAGCTTATTTCTGATAACAGAGCCTTACAAAGAAAAGATTGATCAAATTTTGAGTTCAATTAAATTATCAACTTTTGATGCATTATGGCTCTCATATATTGAAGGAATGGCAATGGGTGGAATTATTATGCTAATTATTTCATAATTTTGTAATTAATGAAAATTGAGCAAATTTACACAAGCTGCCTTTCTCAAGGATCATATTATATTGTTTCTGAAAAAGAAGCGGTAATAATTGACCCTTTAAGAGAAACACAACAGTATATTGACAAAGCCAAAAAAGACGGAGTTAAAATAAAGTATGTTTTTGAGACTCATTTTCACGCTGACTTTGTTTCTGGTCACATAGATTTAGCAAGAAATACAGGTGCAGAGATTATTTTTGGTCCTAATGCTCAAACAGACTATCCTGTACATAATGCTAAAGATTCAGAAATTTTTAATGTAGGTAAAATTAAAATTAAAGCCATCCATACCCCCGGCCATACACCTGAGTCAACTTGTTACTTACTTTCTGACGAAAATGGAAAAAATAAAGCAATTTTTACTGGTGACACTTTATTCATTGGAGATGTAGGCAGACCTGACTTGGCTACTAGCTCTAATGTAACAACTGATGACTTAGCTGGTATTTTATTTGACTCTCTAAGAAATAAAATTTTGCCATTAGATGACGATATTATTGTCTATCCCGCACATGGAGCTGGCTCATCGTGTGGTAAAAACCTAAGCAAAGAAACATTTAGCACACTTGGCATACAGAAAAAAACAAACTACGCATTAAGAGAAAATATGTCAAAACAAGAGTTTATTTCAGAACTTTTAGATGGTATGCCTACACCGCCCAGATATTTTAAAGAAAATGCCATGATGAATAAGCAAGGTTACAACTCTTTTGATGATGTCATTCAACAAGGTGATAGAGCTTTAGATATAAATGAGTTCAAAAACTTTCTTTTAAATCCTGATATAATCCTTCTTGATGTTAGGCATCAAAAAGATTTTATCAAAAAACATATTCCAAATTCTATTTTCATTGGATTAAATGGAAGTTTTGCCCCTTGGGTAGGGAGTATTATAGGGGATACCAAAAAGAAAATTATACTAATCACACCAAAAGGAAAAGAAAATGAAGCTGTAACTAGACTTTCTAGAGTTGGTTTTGACAATTGCTTAGGCTATCTAAAAGGTGGAGTTGAAAATTGGGAAAAAGATGGAAACAGTATTTCTTCACTAGAAACCATAAAATCTAAAAACTTTATCGATATTTTAAAATTGAATAAAATAAATATTCTTGATGTTAGAAAAGAATCCGAGTATTCAACTAAACACATAGAAGGAGCTACCAATATACCGCTAAGATTACTCAGCAGCCGATTTCAAGAAGTCAAAGTTGATGAGAATTTATATGTTCATTGTGCTGGTGGTTATAGATCTGTTATAGCAATTTCAATTTTAAGAAAAAAGGGGTATAGTGGAATGATTAATATTACAGAAGGTTTCAATGAGATTTTAAAATCTGATTTGAATGAAAATTGTTATAATTCATCTCTAGAAGCTAGTTGCAACAATATTTAGAAGCAACCCAACGATTTTTTGTTTTAAATTCTATTAATTCAAAACCATAATTTTTAAGCATTTGATTAACATTTTTCAGGTCTTTTTTATAAAAGCCACTAATTATTAATATCGTATTTTGTTTTGCAATATTTTTGAAATTTTTGAAATTATCTTTTAAATTATTTAATTTGATATTTGACAAAATTAAATCATAGGTTTTTCCTAGTAAACCCTGAGAAGAACAAAGTTTTGCGTTTATTTTTTTACAATTATTTCTTTTGATATTATCAATTGTATTTTCAATGCAATTAATCACTATATCAACTGCATCAACCTCAATTGCACCAATTTTTTCTGCAATAATTGACAAAATACCAGTTCCACATCCAATATCACAAATTTTTTTGTTTTTTAAATTCTGTTCAAACAAAAAATCAATCATAAGTTGTGTTGTTTCATGATGACCTGTTCCGAAACTCATTTCAGGCTTAATTATTATGTCATAAGTTTTTTTTGAACTTTTATGAAATGGAGCTCTTACAGTACAATACTCATTAATTTCAACTGGATCATAATTTTTCTCCCATTGTTCATTCCAATTTTTATTTTCAATTTTTTTAACTTCAAATTCAACTTCAAATTCTTTAGAATTTAAAATTTTTACTTTTTCAAAAATATTTTGCGAATATTCAGATGATTTAATGTAAGCGATAAGGCCGTACGGCTTTTCTTCAAACAACTCAAATTCTAATAAGCTTAGCTCAGCAATAAGTATCTCAATACCTGAAATGGGATAAACTTTAAAACTTATAGAAAGATAAGAATCATCCATTAGCTGCATTGATAATACTGTGAAAATCAGAAAAATTTAATGACGCCCCACCAATCAAACCACCATCAACATCATTTAAAGAAAATATCTCTTTTGCATTATTTGGTTTTACACTTCCACCATATAAAATTCGAATATTATCAGCAATTTGATTACCGAATTTTTTATTAATTAATTCCCTAATAAACTCATGTATTTCTTGAATTTGGAGATTATTTGCAGTCATTCCTGTTCCAATGGCCCAAACTGGCTCATAGGCAATAACAATATTTTTTATTTCACTATTGTTTAAATCGATTAAAGCATTTGTTAATTGGTTTTTTATTATTTCAAAATGATTTCCACTTTCCCTTTCCGATAATTCTTCCCCAATACAAAAAATAGTATTTAATGAATTTTCTAATGCAGCTTTAACTTTTTTAGATAAAATAGTATCGGTTTCATTGAAATATTTTCTTCTCTCACTGTGACCAATAATTACGGTGTTTACTCCAATGCTTTTAAGCATTTTGGCAGAAATTTCACCGGTATATGCACCTTTCTTTTCTGAGTGAACATTTTGAGCTATAACTTCAATTCCTGAATTCTTCAATAATGAAATTGTATAGTAAAGATTAGTAAAACTTGGTGCAATTTTAATTTCAACATTATTTTTAGATACTTCTTTTAGTTTATTAATAAGTTCATTTGACTCATCAATTGTCATATTCATTTTCCAGTTACCAGCTACAATTTTTTTTCTGCTCATTTTAATTTATTTTAATTCTAGGATCTAATTTGATATACATAATATCAACTAATATATTTATTATTATGAAAATAAATGCTATTACCAAAACTGCTCCCATTATCACAGGTAAATCGAGAAGATTTAAAGCATTTACAATTTCTTTTCCAATTCCATTCCAACCAAAAATAAACTCAACAAAAACAGCTCCGGCAAGAAGAGAGGCAAACCAGCCTGAGATAACAGTTACAACAGGGTTTAAAGCATTCTTTAGAGCATGGTTTTTAATAATATCAATTTGAGATAAGCCTTTAGCTCTTGCAGTCCTAATATAGTCTTGACTCAATACATGAAGTAACTCATTTCTAACTAATTGACTAATTACAGCTAAAGGTCTAATACCTAAAACTATCGAAGGTAAAATCAAATTCTTTAATTTAAGATTAAATGATTCACCATAATCATCAAGTTCAAATAAGCTTCCAGTCATTTCCAATCCTGTAAGGTCTTTAAGCAAAAAACCAAAAATCCATGCAAATATTATAGCACTAAAAAAAGATGGAATACTCATTCCAACTGTACTTATAAACTGAATAAATAGATCAATATAATTTCCTTTGTTAAGTGCTGATATTATTCCAAAGACTAATCCGATAAATATTGCTATCAAAATAGCAGAAAATGCCAAAACAAATGTATTAGGAAGTGTTTCAGAGATAATTTTAGATACCTTTTTACCTTGATTAACAAAAGAAGTTCTTAAATATGGGTATTTAAAGTTAACGGAAAATTTACTGAAACTCACTAGTTCAATTCCCGAATAATTTTCATCGAAAAAAGAATAGTCACTCTCTTTTTTTGAGTGAAATGAGATTGGGGATAAATCATTCAAGTACAAAAAATATTGATCGGATAATGGCTTATCGAAACCATATTTTTTTTTAACAACATCTAACTGCGCCGAATTTTGATTTTGTCCCAGCATCATCTGAGCAGGATCTCCAGGAAGAATATTAAATAGAAAAAATATTACAGTAACTACTCCAAACATTGTGAATGTAGAGTAAAAGATCTTATCTAAAATATAGTTCAACAATTAATCAAAATTTAAATAAGAAAAATCCTTGTAATGTTTTTTATCGATAACATTTCCTGCTTTTAAAACTATTGCTCCAGGATTTGATCTAACGACAGTTTTTAATGCAGTTTCATCACATGTGTAAAATTCAAAAGATAGATTATTTTCTTTTATAAAAATATTTCTATCCTCAATTGAGGAAGCAGTTAGACCTATTATTTTATATCCTTTAATTTTTGCCTTTTGTGCCGATAGTTTTAAGTTTTCAACCGCATTTGAAGAAAAATTTTCAATATTGTATGATATATAAATAAGTAATTTTTCTTCGCTTAGTATTTCATTAGTTAGATTATTACCGTTTACCTCAATTGAAAAATCATATATCGAAGGCTCATAGCCTTTTTGAATCAATTTTGTTTCAACTTCAATGAAATCCCCAGAAACATTTGGGTATTCTCCGTTAGTTACGTAGGTTTTTTCTTGTCCATCCTCTTTAAATTTCCACTCATACTCATACAAGTCTTTTGGAGCATCTTCTGGAATAGCCATATTTTGAATTAAATTATCTCCTATTTTATATGCTCTAAAATCTAAGATTGGCAAATGATTGAGAACATAATAAGTTATGTAAAAGCAAGAAACCAAGGATAGACATATGATAATTTTTTGAGTATTCTTTGCAACAATTGGTTTTATCATATCCTGTTTAAAAAATATAAAACCTATCATAACAAGAAGTACTATATCTTTTGTAAAAGATTCCCATGGTGTCAATTTGATTGCATCTCCGAAACAACCACAATCAGTAACCTTATTAAAATATGCTGAATACCAGGTTAGAAAAGTAAAAAATATAATCATCAAAAGTAAACTCCATAAGGTAAACTTCTTCTTAAAACCAATAATCAAAAATACACCTAAAACCACCTCTAGAATGACAATAAATATTGCCATCGGTAAAACGATTGGTATTAAAAAATCAAGGTTAAAAACAGTTGGACCAAAATATTCCTCTAATTTAAAAGAGAAACCAATTGGATCATTTAATTTGATGAGGCCTGAAAAAATAAATAGAACTCCGACAAAATATCTGAATAGATGAACAATTAATTTAATCATATCTTGAGATGAATTAATGCAAAAATTGCATAATTAATAATATCTGTATAGTTAGCATCTATTCCTTCACTGACAAGAGTGTTTCCCTGATTATCTTCAATTTGTTTAACCCTTAATAATTTTTGTAAAATTAAATCAGTCAATGAACTAACTCTCATTTCTCTCCAAGCTTCACCGTAATCATGATTTTTATTCATCATTAAGTCTCTAGTTTTGTTAATCATTGTATCGTAAAGCTGCATACATTCTTTACCCTCAAGGTCTGGGATTTCCGATACGCCCTTTTCAATTTGAATTAATGCCATTACCGAATAATTAATAATGCCGATAAACTCATCAGCTTCACCCTCGTCAACTTTTTGAATTGAATTTTTTTGAAGCCCTCTAATTCGTTGTGCTTTAATGAAAATNTGATCAGTCAATGATGATAATCTTAAAATACGCCAAGCAGATCCGTAATCATACATTTTTTTTTCAAAAAGTGCTTTGCATTTTGATGTAACATTATCATATTGCTCTAATGTTTTTTGCATAANTCGGAGTAATTTTACGTAAATTTCGATTAAATATCTTTAATCATCAAAGAAACAAGTTTAAATTTTTTAACATAATAAAATGACTATAAATATCAAGGGTAATCTTCTTAATTTTTCAGTTCCAAAAATAATGGGAATTTTAAACGTAACTCCAGATTCTTTCTTTGATGGAGGTAAATATAGTACGAGCGATAAAATACTNAAGCAAGTTGAAAAAATGATTAAATCTGGAGCTGATATTATTGACATTGGAGGATATAGTTCGCGTCCAGGTGCTGCTGATATNAGTGTCGATGAAGAATTAAAAAGGGTTATTCCAATAGTAGAACTTACCAGAAAACAATTTCCAAGTGCATTAATCTCAATTGANACTTTTAGAAGTAAGGTGGCGTATGAATCAATAATTTCTGGAGGTGATATAATTAATGATATTTCAGCAGGGAATTTAGATCCTAAAATGTTTAAAACTATTGCAAGTCTTAAAGTTCCCTATATTTTAATGCATATGAAAGGCAACCCTAGAAATATGATGGAGAATTCAAATTACTCTGATTTGATAAATGAAATATGTAAATATTTTTCAGAAAAAATTGAAAAAGCAAGAGTTGAAGGGGTCAATGATTTAATAATAGACCCAGGTTTTGGATTTTCAAAAACAACTGAACAAAATTATGAACTTTTGAATAATTTAGATTTCCTGAAACAATTTCAAAAACCATTACTTGTTGGTGTTTCTAGAAAATCAATGATTTATAAAATACTTAATTCTACCCCTGAAAAAGCATTAAATGGTACTTCAATCCTACATACAATTTCAATTTTGAAAGGAGCTAATATTTTAAGAACTCATGACGTTAAAGAAGCTGTAGAGTGTGTTAAAATCATTGGTCAATTAAAAGGCTAAATTTTTTTAATCCTATATTTGTNTTAAATTAAAATGGATTTTTTCAAAGAAATACTCAATTTTTCAATAGTAGACGTGTTAGATATTTTCCTTGTAGCTACACTTCTCTATTATGCATATAAATTACTTAAGGGGACTGTAGCAATTAACATCTTTACTGGGATTATTCTAATCTACGTTTTATGGAGAGGAACTGTATTTCTTGAAATGGAATTACTCTCAAGTATCATTGGCGGCTTTATGAGTGTTGGGATTATTGCTTTAATTGTTGTTTTCCAACCTGAAATAAGAAAATTTCTCCTGATGGTCGGTTCAGCTAATCTTTCAAAAAAAGGCTCTTTTTTTGAAAGGATTAAATTCTTTAAAAACCAAAACTTAGAAAGAGATACAACTGATATAAAATCAGTTATTTCTGCTTGTTCTAACATGAGTGCATCAAAAACAGGTGCATTGATTGTTATTGAAAGAAGCAATAATTTAACTTTTTTAGGTGACTCCGGAGATGAAATGAATATCACTGTGACTCAGCCAATTCTAGAAAGTATATTTTTTAAGAATAGTCCTCTACATGACGGCGCTATAATTATTTCAAATAATATTATAAGAGCAACAAGAGTTGTACTTCCTATAAATAATGAAACAAAAATTGCTGGAAAATATGGTCTTAGACATAGGGCTGCAGTTAGTATAACAGAAAAGACGGACGCAGTTGCTATTGTAGTTTCAGAAGAGAGTGGAAAAATATCTTACATTAAAAATGGAGAATTTATCGGCTTTAATTCCGATGATGAACTTTTAAAATTAGTAGAAAAAGACATTTCTTAAATAACTAACTCATTTTCTTTTTTGAGTTGAGCTTGATATAACTTGTAGTAAATACCTTGCTCATTTTTAAGTAATTCTTTGTGCTTACCAACCTCAATAATTTTTCCTTTATCCATAACAATTATTTTGTCGGCTTTCATAATTGTACTTAATCGGTGAGCTATAATAATTGATGTTCTATTGTTCGTGATTTTATCAATTGCTTTTTGAATTAATATTTCTGAGTCTGTATCAATTGATGAAGTAGCTTCATCTAAAACTAAAATTTGGGGATTTTTTATGTATGCTCTTAAAAAAGAAATTAATTGCCTTTGGCCTGTTGATAAACCAACTCCTCTTTCCCTAACATTATAGTTGTATCCATCCGGCAAAGAACTTATAAAATCATCAAGTTCTATTTCTTTTGCAGCATCCTTTACCCTTAAAAATGAAATGTTAGTATTCTGTAATGTAATATTACTTAAAATTGAGTCTGAAAACAGGTGAATATCCTGTGACACAAATCCAATATTTTTTCTTAGAGATGAAATNGAATAGTCATTTATNTTAATATTGTCAATGTAAATCGATCCTGAGTCTAATTCATAAAACCTATTTAGAAGTTTTATAATTGTTGACTTTCCAGAACCNGTNGCGCCAACAATTGCATTTGNTGAACCTGCANTTATTTCAATATTTAAGTTATCTAAAACCTTCTCCCCTTNGTTATAAGAAAAATTAACATTTTCGTATTTGATTTGTCCTGNANTTTCATTAGCGGAAATTAATCCTTTATCAAAAATTTGTGAATCTGTATCCAATATCTTNAAGACTCTCTCTGCTGCAACCATTCCCATAAGTAAAGTATTAAACTTATTTGCAATTTGATTTAATGGTCTNAATAACATTGGTATCATCATTATAAATGCTGTCAATTCACCAATTGATGCAGTGTTATCGAGAACCGTATTCATACCCCCATACCATACCACTAGCCCCAAGGTTAATGAAGAAAATATTTCTGCTACTGGAAAGAAAATAGAATTGTACCAGACTGTTTTTAACCAAGCTTTTTTGTGTCTTTCATTAATTTCTTTGAATTTTTCATACTCAATTTTTTCCCTTGCAAATAGTTGCAAGACATTCATACCCGTTACCCTCTCCTGAACAAATGAATTTAANTTAGCCACTTCATTTCTAACTTCATCAAAGGCTAACTTCATATATTTTTGAAAAATTTTAGTTGCTAAAAGTATGAATGGTAATGAAATAAAAACAATTAAACTTAATTCCCAATTCATATAAATCATAACAATTGCAACAATCAACATCTTAAGTGTATCACTGATAATCATGAATAGTCCTTGCCCAAAAATATCAGCAATTCTTTCCATGTCNGTNACAGTTCTTGTGATAAGAATTCCNACAGATGATTTATCGTAATATTTCATCTTAAAACCNTGAATATGATCAAATAATTTTACCCTGATATCTTTTACAACAGATTGACCTAAAAGTCCGGCATTAANTATGAACGAGTAATTACTAATTACCTCTANTAGTAATAAAGAAATCATGANAATTATGTATTCAACAAAAAAATCGTAGTTGGATGCAGTAAGATTTTCATCAACTATTTTTTCTAATACAACAGGTCTAAGTGCTCCAAATATAGAAAGGCCAAAAACTGAAACAATTGAAGTAATAAAAATACTCCTATAAGATTTTATATACCTTAATAATCTTTTAAAAAGAGTTAAACTATATACTTTAATTTTATTACTCATTTACAAAAATATTTTTAGGGTATTCAACCCTTGTTAAAAATAAACCATGAGCTGGTACAGACGGCCCAGCATATATTCTGTCTGATTTATCAATAATTTCTTTAAGTTTATCTGTGGATGTTTTATGCAACCCAACCTCTAAAATTGTTCCAATTATTGCACGTACCATATTTCTTAAGAATCTATTTGCGCTAATAGTAAAAATCACTTCTGATTTTTTTGCTTCATATTCAAAATTAGTGATACTACATTCGTAGTTTGTAACATCTGTTCTGGATCTACAAAAGGATTTAAAATTAGTGTTCTCTTTAATTATTTCTATTGCTTTATCAATCTGATCAAAATTTAGTTTTTTTGTAAAATGATACTTTGTGTCAGAGTTAAATACATCCTTTTTGGTTGTTAAAAAATATTTATATTCCCTTAATGTAGCATCAAATCTTGCGTGAGCTTTATTATGAACTTTGAATACATTGTTTATGATGATATTTTTATCAAGAAAAGAGTTTAGTTTAAAAATTAAACCATTCGCATCAAAATTTTGATCGAAGTCAAAATGGGCGTACATCTGTAATGCATGAACCCCTGTATCTGTCCTCCCAGCCCCAACTATTTTTAACAGCTTATTTTTTAGAACCAACTGTAATGAATTCTCAACAGTCTGTTGAATAGTTATTGCGTTTGGTTGACTTTGCCATCCGTGATATTTAGAGCCATTATAAGAAAGTTCAATAAAGTATCTCAATCTATTTGTAAATTTGTCTAACAAATATATACTTAATAATTATTTAAAAATTTATTTGAAAAAGATTCTTCTAATATCAGACACTCATGGATATATTGATGACAAAATATTATCCTATTGTAAATCAGCGGATGAGGTTTGGCATGCTGGAGATATCGGAAATATTGAGGTTATCGATAAAATTAGGCAGCTTAAACCCGTAAAGGGCGTATATGGGAATATAGATAATCATTTAATAAGAAAGGAGTTTCCTCTTGATAATAAATTTAATTGTGAAAATATTAAAGTTTGGATAACCCATATTGGTGGTTATCCAGGTCGTTACAGTAAAAGAGTTTCTGATTGCTTAAAATCAGAAAAAGTAGATTTATTTGTATGTGGCCATTCTCACATCTTAAAAGTAATTAGTGATAAGAAACACAATCTTCTTCATATAAACCCAGGAGCAATTGGCAAACATGGATTTCACAATAAAAGAACTATGGTAAGATTTGATATTAATGGAAAAAAAATAGAAAACTTAGAAATTATTGAGTTTAACAGATAATTATCTAATTCTGTCCAAGGATTCAATTAGTTCATTATCATTTCTAATAGACTTTAATGCCAAATAAATCAAATAACTACAGACAAAGGGATTTAGAATTGCTGCATACATTAAAATCTCTAAGGTTTTAGATGGCATAATTGCTGCCAATCCTTCCAAGGTAAAATAAAAATAAAATAATGTGTAGAAAGACATAAACAAACTTAGATAAAAAGATACCTTACAAATTAAAATTTGTTTGCCTCTGGATTTATAAGAGAATATCGAAATAACACAGATAATCAGTATTACTAATGGAATATAAGATGTAGTAATTAAAATTAACTCTAAAATCGGAGAGTTTATAACAAAGTCATTGCTAAAGTTATCTTGGAGTATTTTAAATCCGGATTTATACCAATTTAATCCAAAAAACCAGTAAAAAAAGTAAAAAATAGAAGCTAATAATAAATAAAGGGTTTGTATTCTTTGTATCATATTTAGATTTTTTTCAAAACAAATTTAGTAGAAATAAAAAAAAATTAGGTTGATTTTAAAATAATGTCGTATAATTGTATCAGATTTTACCAGTTCAGAGGTATTTTCGATCTTCAAAGATTACATTCCATAAAAATAAAAGCTCAAGAATGAGCTAATTTTCAAAAATAACTTAACAAAAAAAAATGTTTGAAATTTCAAAATTAAAAGAAAAAAAACTTTCTGAGTTACTAGAGATTGCTGAAGAGTTAAAAATCTCTAAATACAAAACTTTAAAAAAATTAGATCTAGTATATAAAATTCTAGATCATCAAGCTTCTAACCCTGATGAAAAGGAGTCGGATAAAAAAAATTCACCAAAACCAAGTTTTGATCGTAAAAATAGTTCCAATACAAAGAGAAATAATCACTCCAATTCAAATGATGAGGGGAATGATGATAAACCTGAAAAAAAATCTAATAACCATACAAGAGATAACAGAAATCGTAAACCAAAAGGTGAACCAAATGGTAATAGAGATACAAGAAATAGATATAAAGAACCAGATTTTGAGTTTGATGCAATTATTGAAAGTGAAGGTGTTCTTGATATAATGCAAGACGGATATGGTTTTTTAAGATCATCTGATTACCACTATTTATCATCTCCTGACGATATCTATGTATCTCAATCCCAAATTAGATTATTTGGATTAAAAAAAGGTGATACTGTACTTGGGAATGTTAGACCTCCAAAAGAAGGTGAAAAATACTTTCCTCTTATTCAGGTAAATAAAATTAATGGGCTTGATCCTAAAATAGTAAGAGATCGAGTCTCATTTGAGCATCTTACTCCACTTTTTCCTGATGAAAAATTCAATCTTGCCGATAAAAATAACACCATTTCAACTAGAGTTATTGATTTATTTTCTCCGATTGGAAAAGGTCAAAGAGGTATGATTGTATCTCAACCCAAAACAGGTAAAACAATGCTTTTAAAGGATGTAGCAAATGCTATTGCTGCTAATCATCCTGAAGTATATCAATTAATATTATTAATTGACGAAAGACCTGAGGAGGTTACCGATATGCAGAGAAATGTTAAAGGTGAAGTTATAGCTTCCACCTTTGATAAAGAGGCTAATGAACATGTAAGAATTGCTAATATAGTTCTTGAAAAAGCAAAGAGATTGGTAGAGTGTGGATATGATGTTGTGATATTACTTGATTCAATAACTAGACTTGCAAGAGCATATAATACAGTTCAACCAGCTTCAGGAAAAATACTTAGTGGTGGTGTAGACGCAAATGCTTTACACAAGCCAAAAAGGTTCTTTGGAGCAGCAAGAAATATCGAAAATGGAGGTTCACTTTCAATTATAGCGACAGCTCTTACAGAAACAGGATCTAAAATGGATGAAGTTATTTTTGAAGAATTTAAGGGTACCGGTAACATGGAACTTCAGCTCGACAGAAATATTGCAAATAGAAGAATATTCCCAGCTATTGATCTTACATCATCAAGTACAAGAAGAGATGACTTATTATTAGATGAAAAAACTGTTCAAAGAATGTGGGTGATGAGAAAGTATCTTGCTGATATGAACCCAGTTGAGGCGATGGAATTTATAAATGACAGGTTCAAACAAACTCTTAATAATGAGGAGTTTTTGATTTCAATGAATGGCTAATTTTTCTTAAAAAAACTCTACTAGAGAATTGAATATAATGTCTGGTCTATTTCTTTAAGCCACTGGCATGCTTTGCAAAATTTGCCTTTAAGTTTGCAGCTTTATTATAGTGGATTATATTATTTTTTGCCAGCTTATCAATCATTGAAGTTAATGAGGGTAATTCCTTTTCAGCTTCTTTCTTTTTAGTTATTTCAAAGAATTTTTTCATAGCAGTTCTGGCTGTCTTATGCTGGTATCTGTTTCTTTGTTTTTTTACTTCGCTACTTCTAATTCTTTTAATAGCTGATTTATGATTTGCCATAATTATTTAAGTTTTGTAGCCCGTAGGGGAATCGAACCCCTCTTACCAGGATGAAAACCTGGCGTCCTAGCCGATAGACGAACGGGCCAATTATTGTTTAACAATAGTTGCGCGTGCAAAAATACAACTATTTTTAAATGTTACAACTTCTTGTAAGAAAAATGCAAAATAATTACTAATAGGCTTTAGCAAATAATACTCTTTGGGATGAAGGATTTCCTGAAAAGATACATTTGCCAGGAATATTATTTTCTTCAGGAATACATCTTATGGTAGCTTTTGTCAAATCTTTTATTTTATTCTCTGTTTCATCAGTCCCATCCCAATGAGCAGAAATAAAACCACCTTTATTTTCTAAAGTTTTTTTAAAGTCTTCAAAATTATCAACTTCGCTTATGTTATTATCTCTAAAATTTTTGGCTTTATCAAAAAGATTTTTTTGGATTTCATCAAGTAATTTTGATACAAAATCTAAAGATTCTTCAATTTTTATAAATTGCTTCTCAAGTGTATCTCTTCTGAATATTTCAATCGATTTTTTTTCTAAATCCTTTGGTCCAATTGTAATTCTGACAGGAACTCCTTGTATTTCGTGTTGAGCGAACTTTTCTCCAGGTCTTTTTGTATCACGATTATCAAATTTAGAACTGATACCTTTTTCGTTAAATTGATTTCTTAAATCCTCAACAACTTCGTTTATTGAACTTAATTGTTCTTCATTTTTATAGATAGGAACAAAAATAACCTGATGTGGTGCTAATTTAGGTGGTAGAACTAAACCTCTATCATCACTGTGAGTCATAATTAAAGCTCCCATCAGCCTTGATGAAACACCCCAAGAAGTAGCCCAAACATAATTTAATTGTCCATCTCTATCAGCAAACTTAACATCAAAAGCTTTAGAAAAATTTTGCCCTAAGAAATGTGAGGTACCCGCTTGCAGTGCTTTACCATCCTGCATTAAAGCTTCAATGCAATAGGTTTTTTCAGCTCCTGCAAAAGTTTCATTTTTTGATTTGACTCCCTTAATAACCGGCATAGACATATATTTTTCAGAAAAATCTGCGTATAAATTATTTATCATAACTGTTTCTTCTAATGCTTCATTTTTTGTTTCATGTGCGGTATGTCCTTCCTGCCATAAAAACTCAGCTGTTCTTAAAAATAATCTAGTTCTCATTTCCCATCGAACAACATTAGCCCATTGGTTGATCAAGATTGGTAAATCTCTATATGACTGAATCCAATTTTTATATGTATTCCATATAATTGCTTCACTAGTTGGTCTGATTATAAGCTCTTCTTCAAGCTTAGCTTTGGGGTCAACCCTGAGTTTTCCCTTATTATCAGGGTCATTTTGGAGTCTGTAGTGGGTTACAATTGCACACTCTTTGGCAAAACCTTCAGCATTTTTCTCCTCAGCCTCAAACAAGCTTTTAGGAACAAAAAGCGGAAAATAGGCATTTTCATGACCTGTATTCTTAAACATCTTATCTAATTGTGATTGCATCTTCTCCCATATTGCATATCCATATGGCTTTATTATCATGCATCCTCTAACAGCAGAATTTTCAGCTAATCCAGCCTTGACTACAAGCTCATTATACCACTTCGAATAATCTTCTTCTCTGCTAACTAATTTTTTATCCATTTTTTGTAACTTGGCATAAGAATTGGACTTCTCATTGTATAGATTACAAATCTAACTAATTTTAAAATGTTCAACAATTAAAAATTAAAGATATGGACCTTAAAAATTTTTACATCATAACTAGACCAATATATTTTTTACTAATAGCGTTAGTTATTTTTTCGTGTGGAACATATCAATATAGCGGAAATATTAATGACGGAATATACAATGCAAATATTTCATCTGAAAACAACGTCGTTGTAGAAAACAAAGAATCAAACAATAAAACAAACAACGATTACTATAAATCTGCGTTTGGTGAAAAAGCACTAATATACTCTGATTCAGAGTCTAGCGACCAGCTATTTACAGATGTTGAAAACTACAGAACTTCTGATAATGACTCAATCAAAAAAAATTATGGCCCATGGGGTGATTATAAAGACTCTGTAGTAATAAACATTCACTCTTATCACAATGATAGTTTTTGGTCCAGATGGAGATATCCAAATTGGATGTGGAATTATGGATATGGTTATGGCAATGTGTGGGGTTACGGATATAATAACTTTTGGTCAAGACCATATACATATTATGGCGGTTTTTATGATCCATTCAATCCTTTCTGGGGATATTATGATTCATTTTACTACGGATATGGTTACGGATATGGATATCCATACGTTTACTATTCGTGGTGGAGACCATACAATTCTTGGTATAACTACAGTCCTTATGGCAGAAACCTAAACACTAATATTTCATTTGTTAGTGGTAGAAGAGGTTCTAGAAATGCGCTTTCATCAAGATCTAATAACATTTCAAACTCAAATATCAGGGACAGATTTAACAGATCAAGCTCTAATACTTTAAGTGATAGATTATCTAGAATAGACAGAATTAACAGCTCCGCAAGGGTTAATCCAAATATGTACAACAAACCTTTTAACTCTGCCGGATCTTCAAATAGCTTATCAAAACCCCGTACTGACAGAGGTAATTATAATAATTCTAAGCCAAGAAGTAATTATTCTAAACCAAGCAATAATAATTACAAACCATCTAGAAGTTCAAATTATTCAAGTCCTAGCTACTCTAGACCAAGTTCTAGATATAGCCCATCATCAAGTTCATCATTTTCAAGAGGTGGTGTAGGTATGTCGTCAGGAACAAGTTCATCTAGAGGTGGTAAATCTGGTAGATAATTTTTAAATTTTTTCTTATGAATTATAAATTAAATCTTTTTTTAATTTCTATGCTTACTACATGTAGCATTATGTATTCGCAAAATATTAATGATGCACTGAATTATACCGACAATTCATTTCAAGGAACAGCCAGGTTTAATTCAATGAGCGGTGCTTTCGGAGCGCTAGGTGGAGACTTGAGTTCAATTGCAGTAAATCCTGCTGGATCTGCAATTCTTAGCAAAGGTTATTTCTCTCTAAGTTTTGGAACTGATAATAAATCTGGTCAGGCTAATTTGATTAGCTCTTCAAACAATTTTGATAAAAGTAACTTTACATTAAATCAAATTGGCGGAGTTATAAACTTTGAAAATTTAGACGGTGATAACAAATGGAAAAAAATTTCTGTTGGTATTTCATACAACCAATCGAAAAATAATTTTAATGAATATTCGGTTTATAATGTAACTAATAACAACTCGATTGATAGTTATTTTTTAAATAATGCTGATGGACTAAGGTTAGACCAAATATCAGCTTTTGAAAATGAAAGCATTACTGATGCATATGTTGATATTGGCAATGTTTATGGTTACGCTCATCAACAAGCTTTTTTAGGCTATGAGTCCTTTATTATTGATCCTGTAGAATTTAATGACAATAACAGTTCCTATTATTCAAATGTTCCGGCTGGAACATTTAATCAGAGTTATAGTTCGATTTCAAGAGGCTACAATGGCAAACTTTCGTTCAACTTGGGTTTTCAATATGACAATAATTTATATTTTGGAGTTAATTTAAATAGTCATTTTATCGATTATGATAATTACACTATTCTGAATGAAACAAATAATAATGGTGATACTGGTCAATTTAGAGTAAATGGAATATATTTTGAGAATAGACTTTCTACGTTTGGAGAGGGATTCTCTGCGCAATTTGGTATGATAGCAAAAGCTTCAAATGTTTTGAGGTTTGGTTTTACTTTTGATACACCAACATGGTATACTATTTCAGAAGAAACAAGTCAATACCTTGAAACATCAATTAGTGATGAAGAAGATAATATTTCCTTGCTGGTTACAAATCCAAATGCTATTAATATATATGAAGATTATACATTAAAATTACCTTCCAAGATTACTGCAAGTACTGCATTAGTTTTTAAGAATTTCGGTTTATTCAGTTTTGATTATTCTAGAAGAGATTACAGTTCTATTAAATTTAAACCTCAAAATGATATACACTTTTCTAATTTAAATCAAGAAATTACACAGAGACTGAAAGACGTGAATACATATAGGTTTGGAACAGAGATACTTGCTGACAGATTAAGTTTTAGAGCAGGTTATATGATTGAGGAATCACCATACAACTCGTCAACCGCATCAGAATTTGAAAATATTGATGACTCTACTAACGGATTCTCTCTAGGTTTAGGATATAAATTAAATGATACTGTTATAGATTTATCGTTTGTAAAAATCAACTCCTCAAAATATAAAAGACTTTACGATACTGGCTTAACAAATCAGATAAAAATTGACTCAGATAATACGACTGTAACAATTTCTGTTTCAACAATTTTCTAGTTAAGTAATTAGGTTTTTATCTTTTCAGGCTAAAGTGTGCTCTAAACGTTTTGATAATTTCCGTACCTGGTTCTTCATATTTCACGCTGA
>NZHJ01000038.1 GCA_002691265.1 Flavobacteriaceae bacterium
TGAAGATGACATTTCAACCAAGTAAAGTCGGTCGTAAGGACTTTGATGCATGCCTCCGCATGGGCTTTGAAAAAACTGAGCAAGGAAAGCGCGATTACTATACATGTAAAATATGGGCCTCTGAAAGCAAAGACTTTATTTTCGACGAGAGCGGAAAAAATGTTCCGTGTACTGTCATTGAAGCTGGTCCTTGTATTGTTACCCAAGTCAGAACTGAAGAAGTTGATGGCTACAAAGCTGTTCAATTAGGTTTCGATGACAAGACAGAGAAAAGTACTACCAAAGCAGCTCATGGCCATGCAAAAAAAGCAGGTACAGTTGCCAAAACCAAGGTGGTAGAATTTCAAGGTTTTGATCAAGATCTGAATTTGGGAGATACAATTGGTGTAGATCATTTTGAAGAAGGTGAATTTGTTGATATCTCAGGAATTTCCAAAGGAAAAGGATTTCAAGGTGTTGTAAAAAGACATGGCTTTGCTGGTGTTGGGCAAGCTACTCACGGTCAGCATAACAGATTAAGAGCCCCTGGATCAATTGGTGCTGCTTCTTATCCTGCAAGAGTTTTTAAAGGTATGAAAATGGCAGGTAGAATGGGTGGTGAAAAAGTAAAAGTGTTGAATTTAAGAGTTTTAAAAGTAATGCCTGAAAAAAATCTTTTACTGGTGAAAGGTTGTGTACCAGGTCATAAAAATTCTTACGTAATAATACAGAAGTAATGAAAATAGCGGTATTAAATTCAAAAGGTAAAGAAACAGGCAGAGAAGTAACTCTACCTAAAGATATATTTTCTATTGAACCTAATGAGCACGCACTGTACTTAGATGTCAAGCAGTATTTGGCAAATCAAAGACAAGGTACTCATAAAGCCAAAGAAAGAGCTGATATTAAAGGAAGTACTAGAAAAATTAAAAAACAAAAAGGTACTGGTACCGCACGTGCGGGAAGTATAAAATCTGGTGTCTTTAGAGGTGGAGGTAGAATTTTTGGACCAAGACCNAGAGATTATGANGTTAAGTTAAANAAGAAACTTAANAGATTNGCTAGAAAATCNGCANTANCNCTTAAAGCNCAAGANAAAGCTATAAAAGTTATNGAAGATTTTGATTTTAAAGCACCNAAAACNAAAATGTTTATTGATGTTTTNAAAGCTNTNAATATAGAAGACAAAAAATCTCTCATTGTATTTGGTNCCCCNAATAATAATGTATATTTGTCNTCNCGAAATTTNAAAGGATCNGAAGTNGTAACTAGTTCTGANATAAGCACTTATAANATTTTAAATGCTAAAGAACTTGATTATTTCTGAAAGCTCCTTGNTAAGTATAAATGAAAATTTAAGTAAATAATTATGAGTCTTTTGATNAAACCNATNATTACAGAAAAGGCTACGAANGATAGTGAATTAAATAATTGNTANACTTTTCANGTTAGCAAATCAGCCAACAAGGTTGAAATTAAAAAAGCTGTTGAAGCGTCTTACGGNGTNAAAGTTGANAAAGTAAGAACTATCAATGTTCGTTCTGATAGAAGAATAAGGTATACCAAAGCTGGTATNCAATANGGTAAAACAAATNCTATCAAAAAAGCAATTGTTCAACTANCAGAAGGTGAATCAATTGATTTATANGCTAACGCTTAAAATTAAAGATAATGTCAGTTAGAAAATTAAAACCAATAACCCCAGGACAAAGATTTAGAATAGTCAATGAGTATTCTGAGGTTACCACGTCAAAGCCTGAAAAATCTCTTTTAAAGCCGATGAAAAAAANCGGTGGAAGAAACAATCAAGGTAGAATGACNATGAGATATAANGGTGGTGGTCATAAGAGAAGATACAGAGTTATAGATTTNAAAAGAGATAAGTATGATGTTGTNGGAGAAGTNACTTCAATNGAATATGATCCAAACAGATCGGCATTTATNGCTTTAATAAATTACTCTGANAATGAAAAGAGATATATTATTGCTCANAAGGGTATGAAAGTTGGNCAAAAAATNGTTTCTGGTCAATCTGTTTCACCTGACATTGGTAATGCTATGCCNTTATCTAATATTCCTTTAGGAACNGTAATNTCATGTATTGAAATGAGACCTGGAAAAGGTGCTACTTTAGCAAGAAGTGCTGGTTCNTATGCTCAGTTAATGGCAAGAGAAGGTAAGTTTGCTACTATNAAGNTACCTTCAAGTGANACCAGANTAGTTTTGAGTAATTGTTTTGCNACAATAGGTGTGGTTTCTAATTCTGATCATCAGNTAACTGTTTCTGGAAAAGCAGGAAGAACAAGATGGTTNGGGAGAAGACCNAGAACTAGACCAGTTGCNATGAACCCTGTTGATCATCCAATGGGTGGTGGAGAAGGNAGAGCTTCCGGTGGTCACCCAAGATCAAGAAAAGGAATTCCAGCNAAAGGATTTAGAACAAGGTCGAAAACAAAGGAAAGTAATAAATATATTATCGAAAGAAGAAATAAATAATTATGTCTAGATCATTAAAAAAAGGACCATATGTCCACTANAAGTTAAACAGAAAGGTNGAAAAAAATATTCAGGATAATAAAAAAAACNGTTATCAAGACTTGGTCACGAGCAAGTATGATAACCCCTGATTTTGTAGGCCAAACTATNGCTGTTCATAACGGNAGGCANTTTATTCCTGTTTATATCACTGAAAATATGGTTGGACACAAATTAGGTGAGTTTTCTCCAACAAGATCTTTTAGAGGTCATGCTGGAGCTAAAAACAAGGGAAAAAAATAAAACTATGGCTGTTACTAAAGAAAATATGAAAGAAAATAACAATATAGCTATTGCAAAGCTTAACAATTGCCCTACTTCGCCAAGAAAGATGAGAATNGTTGCTGACTTAGTAAGAGGNAAGAGTGTTGATCAAGCATTAGATATTTTTAGATTTAGTCAAAAGGAGGCATCNAGAAAGCTTGAAAAGNTATTATTGTCTGCGATTTCAAACTGGCAGGCAAAAAATAAGGAGGCTAATATTGAAGATGCAAACTTATATATTCATGAGATAAAAGTTGATAGTGCGTCAATGTTGAAAAGAATTAGAACAGCACCACAAGGTAGAGCACATAGAATTAGAAAAAG
This sequence comes from Flavobacteriaceae bacterium, assembly GCA_002691265.1. Classification (GTDB taxonomy): domain Bacteria; phylum Bacteroidota; class Bacteroidia; order Flavobacteriales; family Flavobacteriaceae; genus MED-G13. The sequence continues at coordinate 3,103 of NZHJ01000038.1, forward strand.
ATCTAATCATGTGACAATCGTGCTGAATACTAAAGATAATACTCAAAGTAATTAAATAAATGGGACAAAAAACAAATCCAATAGGAAATAGAATTGGCATAATCAGAGGATGGGAGTCTAACTGGTATGGTGGTAATGATTATGGAGANAAATTAGCTGAGGATCAGAAAATCAGAAAATATGTTCATGCTCGTTTGGCNAAAGCAAGTATTTCAAGAGTAATAATTGAAAGAACTNTNAAGATTGTAACAATTACAATTACNACTGCAAGACCTGGNATTATTATNGGTAAAGGAGGTCAAGAAGTTGACAAATTAAAAGAAGAGTTAAAGAAAATTACNTCGAANGATATTCAATTGAATATTTATGAGATTAAAAGACCAGAATTAGATGCCTTTCTTGTNGCATCAAGTGTTGCTAGACAAATTGAAAATAGAATTTCATACAAGAGGGCAATTAAGATGGCAATTGCAGCTTCNATTAGAATGAATGCTGAGGGTATTAAAATTCAAATAAGTGGTAGGTTAAACGGAGCTGAGATGGCNAGAAGTGAACACTACAAGGAGGGACGAATTCCGCTTTCAACATTCAGAGCTGATATAGATTATGCGATGGTTGAAGCACATACTACTTATGGAAGAATAGGTATAAAAGTTTGGATNATGAAGGGTGAGGTTTATGGAAAGAGAGATTTAAATCCACTTGTTGGTCTTTCAAAGAAACAAGGAAAAAATAACAGAAGAAAAAGAAATTAATCAGCGATGTTACAACCGAAAAAAACTAAATATCGTAAGGTTCAAAAAGGCAGAATGAAAGGTAATTCTGGTAGAGGTCATAGNCTTTCTAANGGAATGTTTGGAATAAAGTCACTTGACTCTAACTTTTTAACCTCAAGACAAATTGAAGCAGCAAGGATTGCAGCAACAAGATACATGAAAAGGGAAGGTCAACTTTGGATNAAAATTTTTCCAGACAAACCGATTACTAAAAAACCCCTTGAAGTTCGTATGGGTAAAGGAAAAGGTGCNGTTGAATATTGGGCTGCTGTTGTTANACCAGGNAGAATACTTTTTGAAGTTGGTGGGGTACCNNTTGATATAGCAAAAGAGGCNTTGAGGCTAGCTGCTCAAAAGCTACCTGTNAAAACGAAATTTATAATCGCNAGAGATTACGAAGCATAATATTGAANATATGAAGCAACAGGAAGTAGTAAAATTATCAAATGAAGAGCTTAATGANCAGCTCGTTGAAAATAAAAAGAAATANAATGAGCTTAAGATGGCTCATGCTGTGTCTCCGTTGGAAAATCCAATTCAGATNAAAGCTNTAAGAAAATCTATAGCTAGAATCATGACAGAATTAAACAAAAGAGACGATAATTAATTTATTCTATATGAATATGGAAAAAAGAAATTTAAGAAAAGAAAGAATTGGTGTTGTTACGAGTAACAAAATGCAGAAATCTATTGTNGTTTCTGAGGTTAAAAAGGTANAACATCCTATGTACGGAAAATTCGTACTAAAAACAAAAAAATATGTTGCTCATGATGAAAAAAATGATTGCAATATNGGNGATAGAGTTAAGATAATGGAAACTAGNCCAATTAGTAGGTCAAAATGTTGGAGACTAGTAGAAATAATTGAAAGAGCTAAATAATTATGTTACAACAAGAATCAAGATTAAAAGTTGCTGATAATACTGGNGCCAAAGAAGTTCTTACCATAAGAGTACTTGGTGGTACNAAAAGAAGATATGCTTCAATTGGAGATAAAATTGTTGTTTCCGTTAAATCAGCTACTCCNAACGGAATGGTAAAGAAAGGAGCTGTNTCTTCAGCAGTAGTTGTTAGAACAACAAAAGAAGTTAGNAGAAAAGATGGATCATATATTAGGTTTGACGATAACGCATGCGTACTATTAGATGCATCTGGAGAAATGAAGGGTACCAGAGTTTTTGGACCTGTAGCAAGAGAGCTAAGAGANAAGAAGTTTATGAAAATCGTNTCATTAGCACCTGAGGTACTTTAAAAATATTAGTATGAGAAGAAAATTAAAAATTAAAACTGGAGATATTGTTAAGGTGATTNCNGGAAATCAGAAAGGTACCCAGGGTAAAGTCTTAAGAGTATTTGCTAATAAGAATAGAGCCATTGTNGAAGGTNTTAATGTTGTAAAAAAACATAANAAGCCNAATGCAAANAATCCAAAAGGTGGAATTACAGAAAAAGAGTTATCTATTGATATNTCTAATATTTCTCTGATAACATCTGATGGTCAACCAACAAGAGTNGGTTTTAAAATTGAAAATGATAAAAAAGTCAGATATTCAAAAAAATCTGACGAAGTATTTTAGATATGAGTTATTTACCAAGATTAAAAAAGGAATATAAGAGTAACATTGTCTCTAGATTAATAAAAGAATTTAGTTACGATAATGTTATGCAGGTGCCAAGGCTTGAGAAAATTGTAATTTCCAAGGGTGTCGGTGCTGCTGTAAATGATAAAAAGCTTATTGACCACGCGCTTAATGAAGTTACAGAAATCTCTGGTCAAAAAGCTATTGCAACAATGTCAAAAAAAGATGTTGCATCATTTAAATTGAGAAAAGGAATGCCAGTTGGTGTAAAAGTAACATTGAGGGGTGAAAGAATGTATGAATTTCTTGATAGGTTTGTTACAACTGCTCTTCCAAGAGTAAGGGATTTCAACGGAGTTAAAAACACTGGGTTTGACGGCAGAGGTAACTATAATTTAGGTGTCACTGAACAAATTATTTTCCCCGAAATTAATATTGATAAAATCAACAAGATTTCAGGTATGGACATAACATTTGTTACTAGTGCTAATTCTGATATTGAAGCTATGCAGCTTTTAAGTGAGCTTGGATTACCTTTTAAAAATAAGGATGAAAGACCAGTAGCAGAAACTAAATCATCAGTTAAGGAGATCCCCGAAGTTGAGGCTGCTGTTGAGGAGACACCTGCTGTTGAGGAGACATCTGCTGTTGAGGAGACATCTGCTGTTGAGGAGACACCAGAGGTCGAGGCTGCTGTTGAGGAGATTCCAGAAGAAGAGGATATTGAAGAAAATAATAAAGAAGATTAAATTTTAACAAATTATAATACTATGGCTAAAGAATCAATGAAAGCTCGCGAAGTAAAAAGAGCAAAAATTGTAGCTAAATATGCTGAAAAAAGAAAAGCTTTAAAGGAAGCTGGAGACTATGAAGGTTTGCAAAAACTTCCAAAAAATGCTTCTCCAATTAGAATGCATAACAGATGTAAATTAACTGGTAGACCTAAGGGATACATGAGGAATTTTGGCATTTCTAGGGTGCTTTTTAGAGAGATGGCAAATAAAGGGTTAATACCTGGAGTTAAAAAAGCTAGTTGGTAAAAAAATAAAATTAAAAATATGAATACAGATCCTATAGCTGATTATTTAACGAGAGTTAGAAATGCGATTAGAGCAAATCATAAAGTTGTTTCTATTCCTGCATCTAATCTTAAGAAAGAAATTACCAAAATATTATTCGATCAGGGATACATTTTGAGCTATAAATTTGAAGATGATACTGCTCAAGGTAGTATAAAAATTGCCTTAAAGTATACAAAAGAAAATAATGAATCAGTAATAACAAATATTTCTAGAATTAGTAAACCAGGTTTGAGAAAGTATTCTAGTTCAAGTGATTTACCAAGAGTATTAAACGGGCTTGGAATTGCTATAGTTTCTACATCTAAAGGTGTTATGACTGCTAAGCAAGCAAAAACAGAAAATGTCGGTGGAGAAGTAATTTGTTACGTTAATTAGAAAAAAATAAAAAAATGTCTAGAGTAGGAAATAATCCGATTACAATACCTGAGGGAGTTTCAGTTGAAATTTCTGAAAATAAAATTATTGTCAAAGGTAAGTTAGGAGAAATTGAACAAGAATTTTCTGACGTAACTGTTAAAATGAGTGAAGGTATTCTTAAAGTTGAGAGAGTATCAGAAGCTAAAAATCATAAATCAAAGCATGGACTTTACAGAGCTTTAATCAATAATATGGTTATTGGAGTTTCTGAAGGCTGGACTAAAGAATTGGAGTTAGTTGGAGTTGGATATCGTGCTTCTGCTCAAGGACAGAAGCTTGAACTTGCGTTAGGTTTTTCACACAGCGTTGTAATGAGTTTAGCAAACGAAGTTAAAGTTGAAACAGTCTCTGAAAAAGGGTCTAATCCAATTATTAAGCTTACTTCTTTTGACAAACAATTAGTTGGACAGGTTGCTGCCAAGATTCGATCTTTCAGAAAACCTGAACCATACAAAGGAAAAGGAATAAGATTTGTTGGAGAGCAAATTAGAAGAAAGGCAGGAAAACAAGCTTAATTTTTAAATTATGAAGTTAACTAAGAAACAAAGAAGAATTAGGATTAAAAATAGAATCAGAAAAATAGTTTCAGGAACTGAAACTCATCCAAGATTATCTGTTTTTAGAAGTAATAAAGAAATTTATGCTCAATTGATTGATGATGTTAATGGTAATACTATCGTTTCATCTTCGTCTGCTGAAAAAGAAATTTCAAAGACTAAAGGAAATAAAACTGAAACCGCTTCAATAGTTGGAAAAAAACTTGCTGAAAAAGCTGTTTCAAAGGGAATAAAACAAGTGTCTTTTGACCGTTCAGGGTATTTATACCACGGAAGAATCAAGTCTTTAGCAGACGGTGCAAGAGAAGGTGGATTAAAATTTTAATTTATGTATCATAACTATAAAAGTGTAGAAAGAGTAAAACCAGGGGGTCTTGAACTTAAAGACAGTTTAGTAGGAGTTCAGAGGGTCACTAAAGTTACTAAAGGTGGTCGAACATTTGGATTTTCAGCAATTGTTGTTGTTGGAGATGAGAACGGAGTTGTCGGTCATGGCTTAGGAAAGTCAAAAGATGTTTCTAGTGCTATTGCAAAAGCAGTTGAGGATGCGAAAAAGAATTTAGTAAGAATACCTATTGTTAAAGGAACTTTACCACATCAACAAAAAGGTAAATTTGGTGGAGCTAGAGTGAATATCATTCCTGCTGCTCCTGGTACGGGGGTTATCGCTGGAGGAGCCGTGAGAACTGTTCTTGAGGCTGTTGGTGTACACGATGTACTATCAAAATCTCAAGGTTCGTCAAATCCTCATAATGTTGTAAAAGCTACATTTGATGCATTACTCAGATTAAAAAATGCACATACTATTGCAAAAAATAGAGGTATAACATTAGAAAAATTGTATAAAGGTTAAAAGAGATGGCAAAAATTAAAGTAACACAAACAAGAAGTTCTATCAATAGAACTAAAAAACAAAAGCTTACGTTAGCTGCTCTTGGATTAAGAAAGTTAGGTATGACAGTTGAACATGAAGACACGCCTAATATTTTAGGAATGATTAAAAAAGTTAGTCACTTAATAAGTGTTGAAAAATAAAAAAATGGATTTAAGTAATTTAAAACCTGCTAAGGGTTCAATTAATAAAAACAGTAAAAGAGTCGGTCGAGGACAAGGTTCAGGTAAAGGTGGTACCGCTACAAGAGGTCACAAAGGAGCTAAATCTAGATCTGGTTACTCCAAAAAAATTGGTTTTGAAGGTGGTCAAATGCCACTTCAAAGAAGAATTCCAAAATTTGGATTTAAAAATATTAACAGGTTAGAATATCAAGTTGTTAATCTGGATACAATTCAATCCCTAATTGATAATAAAAAAGTTAAAACTACACTTGACTTTGAATCTATGGTTAAGTTAAGATTAGTTCGTAAAAACGAACTTGTAAAGATTTTAGGTAGAGGTGAATTAAAAGGGAAAGTTAAAGTTTCAGCTCATAAGTTTACAGCATCTGCAAAATCAGCAATTGAAGCTGCTGGAGGAGAAGCAATAAACATATAAATTAATTATGAATAAGGTAATTGAAGTATTAAAAAATATCTGGAAAATCACAGAGCTTAAAGATAGGATAGGCTTGACTCTTATTCTCTTAGTGGTTTACAGATTTGGTGCCCAGGTAGTTCTTCCTGGTATTGATGCTACTAAGTTGGGTCAAATAGCTGAAAACACTGAGCAAGGTATTCTCGGTTTATTAAATGCTTTTACAGGTGGTGCATTTGCTAATGCTTCAGTTTTTGCTCTTGGTATAATGCCTTACATTTCTGCATCAATTGTTGTTCAGTTAATGGGCATAGCAGTTCCTTATCTTCAAAAGCTTCAAAAGGAGGGAGCTAGTGGTCAGAAAAAAATCACTCAAATCACTAGATGGCTTACTATTGCAATCTGTTTGGTTCAATCTCCCGCATATTTGACAGCTTTGCCTGCACTAGGTATCCCACAGGATGCCTTCCTACTAGGTCAAGGAGGTATGTTCTATTTTTCATCAATTGTGATATTAGTTACCGGGTGTATTTTTGCCATGTGGTTAGGAGAAAAAATTACTGACAAAGGAATTGGTAACGGTATCTCACTGCTTATTATGGTTGGTATTATTGCTACCATGCCTCAGTCTTTTGTTCAGGAGTGGGTATCTAGAGTAACTGAATCTAACGGTGGTTTAATTATGATTTCAATCGAACTTGTAATTTGGACAGCTATTATTTTAGCATCAGTTATGCTTGTATTGGCCGTAAGAAAAATTGCTGTTCAATATGCAAGACGTACTGCATCGGGAGGATTTGACAGAAATGTTGCTGGAACTAGACAGTATATACCCCTCAGACTTAATGCCTCAGGCGTAATGCCTATAATATTTGCTCAAGCAATCATGTTCGTTCCGTCATTTTTAGGAGGGTCAATCAAGAATGTCGATTCTCAATTCATGTCGACTTTTGGTAGTTGGATGGAAATTGAATTTGCTGATATATTCGGCCTTTGGTATAATATCGTATTTGGACTTTTAATTGTAGTATTTACATATTTTTATACTGCAATTACTGTCCCAACAAATAAAATTGCTGACGATCTAAAAAGAAGTGGAGGTTTTATTCCAGGAATTAGACCCGGTACAGATACTTCAAATCTTCTTGATACGATTATGTCACATATAACTTTACCCGGTTCTATATTCTTAGCACTTATTGCAGTATTTCCTGCAGTAGTTGTTAAGTTTATGGATGTTCAAGCGGGATGGGCATTATTTTTTGGCGGAACATCTTTACTAATTATGGTTGGAGTTGCAATTGACACTATGCAACAGGTAAATTCATATTTACTTAACAAACACTATGATGGACTTATGAAAGCAGGTAGGGATAGAAAACCAGCAATATAAAATTATTAATATGGCAAAACAGGCACCAATAGAACAAGAAGGAACAATTATTGAATCGCTTTCGAATGCAATGTTTAGAGTTGAATTAGAAAATGATCATGTTGTAACTGCTCATATTTCTGGAAAAATGCGATTGCATTATATCAAATTATTGCCTGGTGATAAAGTAAAATTAGAAATGAGTCCTTACGATTTAACTAAGGCAAGAATAACTTATAGATTTTAAAAGATGAAAGTAAGAGCTTCAGTAAAAAAGAGAAGTGCAGATTGTAAAATTGTACGAAGAAAAGGGAGACTTTACGTTATAAACAAAAAGAATCCTAGATTTAAACAAAGACAAGGTTAATATTATGGCAAGAATAGCAGGAATAGACATACCAAA
>NZHJ01000003.1 GCA_002691265.1 Flavobacteriaceae bacterium
TAGATCAGGATATATACTCTGGAGGGATAGGATTTTCAACATTAACCGAAAATGGTGTAATATCTATAAATTATTCCAAGGGAAATAATTGGGGAGATTCTTTTAATCTTAAAAATGCTAAAATTAATGTGATTTTTACTACTTTTTTCTGATTGGCAACAGGTTAAATCTTAAAAAAACCTTAAAATTTTACAATTTAATTTTGTTTTATTAACATTAATTTATGATTTTTGTCTTTGGACTAATTCAAATATAATTAAAATGAAAACAAAGTTTAATGGAATTTTAACGCTATTATTGGCGTTCTTTTGTGCAGTAGCATTTGCACAAGACAAAGCGGTTTCAGGAACTGTTTCTGATGAGTCAGGAATGCCTGTAGCCGGAGTAAACATTATTGTGCAAGGCACATCTTCAGGAACTCAATCTGACTTTGATGGTAACTATAGCATCATGGTTGACGAGGGGACAGTTTTGACATTTAGTTATGTTGGATATACAACTGAAACAAGAACAGTTGGATCCTCCGACACAATTAATGTTACAATGAGTGAAGACGTTGCACAATTAGAAGAAGTAGTAGTAACTGCACAAGGTATTTCAAGAGAAAGAAAAGCTCTGGGTTATGCTGTTAGTGAGGTTTCTGGTGAAGAGTTGGAACAAAGAACCGAAGGTGATGTTGCCAGAGTACTTTCTGGNAAAGCATCAGGTGTTAACATTACCAGTCAGTCTGGTACTTCTGGATCTGCAACAAATGTTGTTATTAGAGGTTATACTTCTATTAATGGTAATAACCAGGCACTTTTTGTCGTTGATGGTGTACCTTACAGTACTGAAACAAACTCACAAGGAAGTTTCCTTAGTGGTAATTTAGGTTCTAGTAGATTTTTAGATTTAGACCCAAATTCCATTGAAAGTGTAAATGTTCTTAAAGGACTTGCAGCAGCAACTCTTTACGGATCTGCTGGTAAAAATGGTGTAATTGTTATTACAACAAAATCTGGGTCATTAAAGTCCAAAGGCCCTAAGAAAACAGAAATAACTGTTAATCAGTCATATTTTGTAAACGAAATCGCATCTATGCCTAATTATCAGAATAGATATGGTGGTGGATTTGACCAGTCTTTTGGATGGTACTACAGTAATTGGGGACCTGCTTTCGAAAGAGGTGGAGTTGACGGATGGGAGAACGATCCTGCTGGTACTATTGTAGATCTTGGCGATGGTGTTCCTACAGTTGAACATCCCTATGGATCATCTGACTTTCTTAATAACTTATTAGGTGGTAACAACACATTTAACAATGAATACACTGGACAAAGATATGAGTGGAGACCTTACAAAAGTGTTGAAAACTTCTTTAGATCTGGNGGTGTTTCTAATACATCTATTAACATTAGAGGCGCAGCAGATGATGGAAAAGTTTCATACAATNTAAATTATAGTCATCTTGACGAAGAAGGTTTTACACCAGGAAATAGTCTAAGAAGAAATAATCTATCTATTGGTGGTAGAGCTGAACTATCCAATAAGTTTACAGTTCAAGGTTCTATTAATTATAGCAATACATCATTTTCTTCACCTCCAGTTGCTGCATCAAGAGGTAATGCTGATAATTGGTCAACTTTTGGTAATGTATTTTTCACACCAAGAAATGTTGACTTAATGGGGCTGCCATACACGATTCCTGAAACTGGTGGAAGTATTTATTATTATCCAACTAACCAAATTATGAATCCAAGATGGTCGGTCGATAATGCTTCAGGTGGACAAAATGTTCATAGAATTAATGCGAATGCTAGTTTAGCTTATGAGCTTAATGATAATTTATCATTTACTTACAGAGCTGGATTAGACTTCTACAATGAAAGAAATTCAGAATATTCTAATAAAAATGGTGTTGAATACACTCGAGCTATCTATGGTTTCTTAAACACCTACGATAACAATGTTAAAGTCATGAACCACTACTTAAGTTTAAATGGTAGTTATGATCTAACTGATGATTTAGGATTATCTTTTAACGTTGGTGCCAACTCTGTTCGAAACACTTATGATACAGAAGGTGTTGCAAGTAATGGTCAAATCGTTTTTGGTGTGCTTCAACACTTTAATTTCGAAAACCAGCTTCCTATATCTTTTCACGCTGCAAAAAATACATTAGGTGTGTTTGGTAGTGCTGATTTAGACTATAAGGACTTTTTATTTGTTACTCTACAAGCAAGAAACGATTGGGTTTCTAATTTACCTAAAGAAAATAACAGTATGTTTTATCCAAGTGCGAGTGTATCGTTTTTACCTACCTCTATGGATGAGAACCTAAAATCAGAGAATTTATCATATTTGAAAGTTAGAGCTGGTTATGGAACATCTGCTGGTTTCCCAGGTGGTTATCCAACTGTTAATACTGTAGCTCAGAGCACGAATGTAAATGGTGGTGCTGCTGGTGGAATTATTACTAACTCAGTAAGTAATTTTCAAGCAAATCCAGATTTAAAACCTGAATTATTAGGTGAATTAGAATTCGGATTTGATGCAAGAGTTTGGCAAAATAGAATTGGTATAAATGCATCTTACTTTGAGAGAACAAGTAAAGATTTAATTGTATTTAAACCTCTTCCAACTTCATCTGGATATACTTCTACCCAAGATAATATTGGAAAGATTGAAGGAAATGGTATAGAAGTTGATGTAGACCTAGAAATGTTTGAAATTCTTCCTGTTAACGTTGACGGTTTAAGTTGGAATGCACGTGTTAATTTTACCAAAAGTGAAAATATTGTAGCAGAGCAAGCCGATGATCAAATTGTATTTGCTGGAACCACAGCAACTTGGTACGGAGGAAATGCCGCTATTGAAGGTCAGCCATTGGGTGTTATCGTTGGAAATAGAATTGAAAGAGACGATAATGGCAATTATGTTGTAAATGCTTCTGGTAATTATGGTGTTGAAAGTTCAATGGCAATTGATGCCAACGGAAATGAAGTTCCATTAGGAACGGAAGGTTCTAGAACAATTACCCCGATAATTGGTAATCCAGANCCTGATTANGTNATGAANTTNATTAATACTATTAAGTATAAAAACTTNACNCTAGGATGGCAATTAAGTCATACCTCNGGTGGGGATATGATTTCTAAAACTATTGCAACCTTATTAGGTCGTGGTAATATTCCAGGAGAGGAAAGAAAGAATACTTATATATTACCTGGTGTCAATGCAGATGGTTCCCCAAATCAATTACAAATAAATAATTCATATTATTATTTCAATAATGTATTATTTGGACCATTAGAGTTATCTGTTTATGATGCTTCTGTAATAAGACTGCAGGAATTATCATTCTCATATGATTTCCCACAAAAGTTTTTAGATAAAACTCCTTTTGGTGCTCTTTCTTTAACCGCAACGGGATATAACTTATGGTATGACGCGTACAATACACCTGAAAATGCTAACTTTGATCCTAATGTTGCTGGGGTTGGTGTTGGTAATGGTAGAGGTTGGGATTTAATGAATGGTCCTTCCTCTAAAAGATACGGAATAAGTGTAAAAGCATCATTTTAATTTTAAAAAATAATCAATTATGAAAAGAATGTTTAAATATTTAATGATTACAGTCCTTTCGGCTTCAGTATTTTTTTACTCATGTGAGACTACTGAGTTAGAAGATTTAGCAAGCCCTAATGCACTGTCCGCAGATCTAGCTGATGTAGATTTGCTGTTAAACTCGATTCAGCTAAATTACCTAAGCGCTATGGGAAATATGCATGGCACTTCTGCTCCTTTAGCTAGAATTCAATATATGTTTGGTAGAAACTACTATGAAAATTTTAGTAGTGGTACTGCTAGCTCTATGTGGAGTAGCTTATACTCTGGAATGCTTCCTGATATTGAAGCAATAGAGTCTCAAAATGGTGAAGATAACTTATTAGCCTTTCACNTAGGAATTTCTAAGACCATGGCTGCCCATGTTATGATGGGATTAGTTGACTTTGTTGGAGATGTTCCATGGTCGCAAGCTAACAATCCTAGTGAATATCCTAATCCTATGGTGGATGATGATGCTGATGTTTATGAAGCTGCATTTGCCATGTTGGATGAAGCTGAAACATATTTACTTGCAGCTGGTGGTGGAGATGACATGTTTTATGGTGGAAACGCTGATAATTGGATGAAATTAGTTAACACATTAAGAATGCGTTACCATTTAACTGTTGGTAACTATGCAGCTGCTTTAGCTCAAGATGGCATAATTGCAACTACTGCAGATGATTTACAGTTCAGTTATGGTACACAAGAACTTCAGCCAAATACACGTCATCCATATTACAATAGTAATTATGCAGATGCTGGAACTTCATCTTACATGTCCTCATGGTTAATGGATTTAATGGATGGAGATGAAACTGAATGGTATGGAGCTCCTGTANCTTATCCAGGTCTTGGAAACGAGGAAGACGGTGCTGCTCAAAGAGCTGTTCAATCTGATGATCCAAGAAGAAGATATTACTTCTACAGACAAAATCACGTAACACCAGGTCAATCAGGAATGCTTTTTGCATTTGATGCTGGTCCATGGGTATGGCCATTAAGTTGGGGTGGAGACTCTACTGATACTGAAGATNCAGTAAGATTACAGTGTTCATTACAACAACAGCCATTTCATTTAGAGTTTACACCAGACGGTAATCCAGATACTGGTATGATTGGTAGATGGTGTTCAAACTTCCTAGGTTATTGGGGAAGAATGCATGGAAATGATGAAGGTACTCCTCCAGACCAATTTTACAGAACAACATATGGNGTTTATCCAGCTGGTGGTAGTTTTGACAACCAACCAGATATACCAAACTGGGACAACTATGGAGGCCTAGGAGCTATGAACGAAGNAATCAAAGGTGCTGTAGGTTTAGGTAATGGTGGACAAGGTGCCGGAATATGGCCTATACATTTAGCTTCTTATTCTCACTTTATGAAAGCTGAGGCTGCTATGTGGTTAGGNGATGCTGCTACTGCTGCTACAATGATGGAAGCAGGAATGAATTTATCATTTGAAAAAGTTTTATCTTTTGGAAGTCTTGACCCAGACGCTGATTCAAATTATTTTGCAACAGCAACTGAGGTTTCAGATTTCATTGCAATGAAAATTGCTGAGTTTAATGCAGCTCCTTCATCTTCATCTCTTGATGGATTCGGATGGCCAACTGAAAAAGACAAATTAGATATACTTGGTGAGCAATATTTTGTTGCTATGTTTGGTGGAGCTAATGATGCATGGAACTTCATGAGAAGAACTGGTTACCCAAGAACACTAACTAGAGGTATAATGGATAATGCTGAAGCAGGACCATTCCCAAGAACTGGAACATATCCTTCAGGTGAGATAAGTGCTAACCCAAATATTTTACAAAGACAGGATAACGCTACTCAAGTCTTTTGGGATAATGGTGCAACTAATCCTGCTAACTAATAAAAATAGAAACTATGAAAAATATATTTAATTTATTATTTGCTTCTTTATTGATTTTTTCTGTCTCATGTTCTGATAGTGAATTAACTATCGATGAGGTATTAGACGCTGAACAAGGAGCTGTCATTAGAACGATATCTGTTGATAACAACGTTGTAAATTCTAGTGACGAAACAAGCTCATGGCTTGCTACGATCGAGGTCCAAGATGGATCCGATGATAACTCAGCATGGTCTCATATTGACGCATATGTTGAAATGAAAGATTATACCCCAGACAACGGAGATGATACAACTGAATCAGTTTTATTATACACATGGACACCTGCAGACTTTGAAAACGGACCTGTAGGTTTACCAAGAGCTGACGTTGCTGCTCCTTGGGGAGATATAAAAAATGTGTTAGGATTTACTGGTGGAGAATTTTCCCCTGGTGACCTACTAACAATCAAGTTATACCTTAATATGAATGATGGAAGAGTATTTGGTCCTGATTCTGCAGCTGGTATTATCACTGGTGGTTACTTTTCAGCACAATTTCAATACAATGCTTTACTAACATGTTCTCCAGCGCCTGGTACATACACCATAAAAATGTATGATAACTATGGTGATGGATGGCAAACAGGTAATTATGCATTAGGTCTTGATATCGTTGCTGATGGCGTAAGTACACAAGTTGCAATGTGTTCTCAATGGGGAACTTATGAGTTTGAATGTACTCCTACAACAGATGGATATTTCGCTGAAACAACATATGAAGTTGCACCTGGCACCGAAGTTCTTACTTGGACTTGGCCTGGTGATCAATATGGTGAAATAGGACTTATTATAATAGGCCCTGGTGGTGAAATAGCATATTCATCAGGTACATATCTTGCTGATGGTTCTGGACCTTATGGGGACGGCTTATTGGCTGATGATGGGTATGGATTTGTAGATGTTGGTTTACTTCCTGTAGCAATTTGTGCTGAGTAAAAAATGCTTATTAAAAAAAAGAGCCTTACAAATGTAAGGCTCTTTTTTTTTACCATTTTATTAAAGAATTTGTAATTTATAAAAGAGAATGTCGTGTATGTCTATTTTATTAATTAATAATCAGTAATATAAATAATGGATAAAAGCACTGAAATATACGGAATTAGGTCAGTTATTGAAGCTATAAACTCATCTAAGGACATTGATAAGGTTTATATTCAAACNGGGCTTAAAGGAAAGCTTATTGGACAATTAGAATCACTTATAAGAAACAATAAAATCAACTTTTCTTATGTTCCAATACAAAAACTTGATAGACTTTCAAAAAAGAATCATCAAGGAGTTGTTGCTAGAATTGCTCCGATTAAATTTTATACTATTGATAGCTTTAGCGAAGTATTAGAAAAATCTAAAAATCCATTTGTTTTAATACTTGATCAAATAAATGATGTTAGGAATTTTGGAGCAATCATTAGAACAGCTGAAATTAGTGGTGTAGATGGGATAATAATTCAAAACAGTTCATCAGCCCCTGTTAATTCAGATACAATAAAGACAAGTGCTGGAGCTATTTTCAATATTCCAATCTGTAAAGTAAATCATATTAAAGATGCTATTTATCATTTACAATCTTTAAATATTTCTATAATTTCCGCATCAGAAAAATCTNCAAAAAACATATATGATGTTGATTTAAAAGGTCCAATAGCAATAATCATGGGATCTGAACAAAAAGGAATTAACAAGTCTGTAATCAATCTATCTGATGAATCTGTTAAACTTCCTATGTATGGAAAAATTGAATCACTAAATGTTTCTGTTGCATGTGGAGTTTTTCTTTATGAAGTAGTAAGGCAAAGAATCTAAAGTAAAATCGGAATAATTTCTTTGAGACCCTTTACAATAATTACATTTTCTCTTTCTTGCTCATCAGTTTTGTGAAAGTCATAGTATATAGCTTTCATGCCTACTCCCAAAGCACCAAGAATATCTGCATTAAAATTATCACCAATCATTATAGAGTTTTTGACATTTGCGTTTGCTGATGTTAATGCGTGATCAAATATTAATTTATGAGGTTTCTTTACTCCAACATCTTCTGAAATTGTAACGGTCTCAAAATATTGAATCAAGTTTGATTTTTGCAGTTTTCTTTTTTGAACTTCCTTAAAACCATTTGTTATAATATGCATTTTGTACTTAGACTTTAACAAATCCAAAACAGTTAAGGTATCTGGTATTAAATGATTAAAATCTGAAAGATGTTCTATATAATCTATTGCAAGCTGATTAATAATATCATCATTAATATCATAATTTAACTTTTTAAACGTATCAGAAAGCCTGTAATATCTCAAGTCAGCTTTACTGACTTTGTTCTCCCGATACATCTCCCAATATTTTCTGTTAATTGGATGATAAAAATTTAAAAAATTAGATACATCAATACTTATATCATTTTTTTTTAGAATCTTAAAAAATGTTAAATCAGAATTTTTATCAAAGTCCCAAAGGGTGTGATCTAAATCAAAAAATATGTTATCTATTAGTTTCATTTAAGATTTTTTAATCTTATCAATATCTAAACCTCCAAATTTACCAGAGCTCATCATCAATAGAACAGAATTTGATAAATCAAGATCATATATTTTTTCATTAAGTTTTTCATAATTATCAATTACAGTCAAACAACGATGATTAAATGATCTTATAATTAATTCTGAATCGATAGGCTCAAGTCTTTTGATTCTCATGTTTTTTTCAGAATAGTAAATATAACATTCATCCGAATGCTTTAAGGTNTCCTTGTATTTTTCTAAAAACAATGGATTTAAACTACTATATGTATGAAGTTCAAAAAAAGAAATTAATTTTCGATTTGAAAATTGTTTGCGAACAGCCTCTGTAGTAGCTTTAACTTTACTAGGGGAATGTGCAAAATCTTTAAAGATAATTGTATCTGATGATTTATAAACCAACTCTAGTCTGTTACTTGCCCCATTAAAAGAAGTAATTGCATTATAAAAATCTTCAGATTCAACTCCTAATGCTTTACAAATATTCAGGGCTCCTGAAATATTTTGAAGATTATGATCTCCAAAAATTTTGAGTCTGTATAATTCATCGTTAATATCAATAAATGAAATGCCATCTATTATTTTGTGTTTTGGAATCGAATAAGGAATGTAATTAAGATTACTTTTATTCGAGCTTACAAGTTTTTTTAACTCAGGGTCTAACTCATTGTAAACCAAGGTTCNATTTTCCTCTACAGAATTGATAAATATCTCGAATTGTTTTAAATAATTTTCAAATGTCTTAAATACATTTATATGATCCCATGCGATTCCACTAATAAGTGCAATATGTGGTTTATATAAATGAAATTTTGGTCTTATATCCAATGCAGAAGATAAATATTCATCCCCTTCTAAAACAATATATTTACTTGTATCTGTAAGTTTAACCATAACTTCAAATCCATCTAGTTGAGCGCCAACCAAATAATCAGATTCAATATTTAGAGTCCTTAAAACATGTAAAACCAAAGATGTAATAGATGTTTTACCATGGCTACCTCCAATTACAATTCTGATTTTATCCTTCGATTGATTGAAAATAAACTCGGGATAAGAGTATATCTTTAATCCTATTTCCCTTGCTTTTAATAATTCAGGATTATCATCTTTAGCATGCATTCCAAGAACAACTGCATCAACATCAGAGGTAATTTTATCAGAAAACCATCCTTCTTTTTGNGGAAGCAAATTATATTTTTTAAGTCTTGATCTTGAGGGATCATTAATCGCATCATCACTACCCGTAATACTATAACCCTTTAATTTTAAAGCTATTGCAAGGTTATGCATCGCTGATCCTCCTATAGCTATAAAGTGAATTTTCATTGCCTAATTAGTTTATCTAANTCCTCTATCTTTTTGTTTAAGTTAGGATTTTTTTTCTGATTATTTTTATAAGCTTCCTTAGCTCTCTTAATCAAAAATTTTGAGTTTATGTTTTCAGCTTTATAATTTGAATAGGCTAAATAATAATAAACCTCATCCAGGGTAAATCTATCAGCTGATGAATAATTAGCTAAGTATGTTTCTAAATATCTAATCGATAACTTATTTATTTTATCATTTTGAGTTGCAAGTAACCTACCTACAACAAAGTTAAAATAATTGAATTCAAACAAACTAGGAGTAGAGATAATATATTTAACTATATCTGTTTCCAATTCAGTTATCTTATCTTGATTATTTTGAAAACTATAAAAATAATGATACGATATCAGACCATGAATGAATGAAATATTTTGTATTTCATTACAATATTTTAGAGCATTTTCCTTATTCCCACCTAATATTTGAGGCAGCTCGGTTAATATTTGAACTAATGCCCATCTACTGTAAATATGCTCAACATCTAATGATGCAGATTTAATTAAATTTCTTTTTGCTGTATTTATTAATGAAAGCACCTTAAACTTACTTACTACTTCGGAGTATGCAGCCTGTGTGCCCCCAAGTCTATATAAGTAATCTGGGTTATCTGGATCAAGATCAACTAATTTTTCGTAAGAATCAATTGCTAAATCCCATATTTTTTCTGAAGCATATAACTCCCCCATACTGATAAGATTTTGTTCATTTTGAGGGTCAATATTATAGATGTTTACTAATGAGTCTTCGAGCTCATAAAAATGTGGAGAGTGAGAATCTATTGGCGAGTTTTGAGCTAATATATTTAGTGGAATAATGATTGTAATAAAAATGACAAAATTGGAAGCTAAACTGCTCAATGGCATATTTTTTAGTTTAACATTTTCCATATTTTATCCTTTAGCTCAGTGAGTCCTGTATTAGAAATTGAGGATATAAATATAAATTCCTCCTCTATTTTTTCTTTTATTTCAAATTCAACTTCTTTTATTAGTTCATCATCTAGTAAATCAGATTTTGTTATCGCGATTAGCCTACTTTTGTCTAGCATTTCAGGATTATATTTATTTAATTCTTTCAGTAAAATCTTATAACTAGTTACTATATCGTCAGAATCTGAAGGAATCATAAAAAGAAGAGTAGAGTTTCTTTCAATATGTCTTAAAAAATAGTGACCTAATCCCTTTCCCTCAGAAGCCCCCTCAATAATTCCAGGAATATCTGCCATAATAAATGTTCTGAAATCTCTATACTTTACAATTCCTAAATTTGGCTTCAAAGTAGTAAACTCATAATCAGCAATTTTAGGTTTTGCATCAGTAATGACTGACAGTAGGGTTGATTTTCCCNCATTTGGAAAGCCTACAAGGCCAACATCAGCTAAAACTTTTAATTCTAAGGTTATTTGTATTTCTTGATTAGGTAATCCAGGCTGAGCATACCTTGGGGTTTGATTAGTAGAAGATTTGAAGTGCCAATTTCCCCTACCTCCTTTACCACCTTCACAAATTATTCTTTCTTCCCCTTCATCTGTAATCTCCAAAATCGTAGACTGGTCAGTGGTATTTTTGACGACAGTTCCTAATGGTACATCAATATAAATATCCTTACCATTCGAACCTGTAATTCTGTTTTTGCCTCCGTCATTTCCTTTTTCAGCTTTAAAATGTCTTTTAAACTTTAAATGATATAGGGTCCAAAACTGTGAATTACCTCTTAAAATTATGTGTCCTCCCCTTCCACCATCTCCTCCATCCGGGCCACCTTTAGCGACATACTTCTCTCTTCTCAGATGTGTAGATCCTTTACCACCTTTTCCAGAGGCGACATTAATTTTAACATAATCAACAAAGTTTCCCTCAGTCATGTATGAATTATATTTTACTCATTACATCAATTATCCTGGATGTAATCTCATCAATCTCTCCAACGCCATTTACTCCATAGTAACAATTTTTTCTTTGGTAATAAGTTTTTAAAATTGCTGTTTTATTGTAATATTCACTAATCCTATTTTCAATAATTTCACGGTTAGAGTCATCAGCTCTACCACTATCTTTACCCCTTTCCAACAACCTACTAATCAAAATTTCATCGTCGACTTGTAAGGATATCATTCCTGAAATTGATGTGTTAAAATCCTCTAACAAACTATCCAATGCATGAGCCTGACTTTCAGTTCTAGGAAAACCATCAAAAATAAAACCATTGACGTGACTATTTTTTTCAACAACATCGCTTAACATGTCTATTGTAATTTGATCAGGAACCAATTCTCCTTTGTCCATGAATCCCTTTGCNAACAATCCAAGATCCGTATTATTTTTTATGTTATATCTAAAAACATCACCAGTCGATATATGAAATAAATCATATTCTTGCTTAATAATTTCAGCTTGAGTTCCTTTTCCTGCCCCAGGAGGCCCAAATAATACAATATTTTTCATAATTTTTATTAAAATACAAATATAATCTTTGGGTAGTTTAATTTCCAATCGATTAAATATTAAAATGTATTTTTGCATCAACATTACAACAATGCTAGATTAATGCAGTTATTTAGTTCAAATTTCAAATTAGGTATTCTTGGTGGTGGACAACTAGGTAAAATGCTTTTGTATGATGCAAAAAGATACGATTTACACACCAAGGTAATGGATTCAAACAACGAGGCACCATGTGCAAAAATAGCTGATGAATTTATTGTAGGTGACATTACCAACTATCAAGATGTTATAAATTTTGGAAATAAAGTTGATTTAATCACTGTAGAAATTGAAAAAATAAACACTGAGGCTTTGCTTGACCTAGAAAAAAAAGGTAAAAAAGTCTATCCCTCTGCAAAAACATTGCAAATAATTCAAAATAAATCAGATCAAAAGGANTTTTATAAAAATAATAATTTACCAACTTCAGGATTTAAAAATTATTCAAATTTAGATGAGTTGAAACAAAACTTTAAAAAAGATAATTTTCAATTTCCATTTGTTTGGAAAAGTTCAAAATTTGGATATGACGGAAAAGGAGTAAAAATTATTAAAAATCAAGAAGATCTTAATTTTTCATATGATAATCAGTGCTTAGTTGAAAAAATTGTTTTAATAGAAAAAGAATTATCGGTAATTGTTTCAAGAAACGTTCAAGGAAGTGTTAAATGTTTCCCGATTGTTGAAATGGAGTTTAATGAAAAGTCAAATCTTGTTGAATATGTTATGTGTCCTGCTAATATATCAAGCATTATCAGAAAAAAAGCAATTGAAATTGCCATAAAAACAGCTGAAAAATTTAATATGGTTGGTTTACTTGCGGTAGAATTATTTCTAACCAAACAAGGTGATATTCTAATCAATGAGGTGGCGCCAAGGCCTCATAATTCAGGACATCATACCATTGAGTGCTGCATGACATCTCAGTTTGATCAACATTTAAGAAGTATTTTGGACTTACCGCTTGGTGAAACCGAGTTAGTAATCCCCGGCATTATGGTAAATCTGGTTGGAGAAAATATGATTGAGGGAGATGTTATTTATCAAAATTTAAATGATATTTTTGATATTCCTGGTGTATTTGTACATATTTATGGAAAGAAAAAATCAAGATTAAATAGAAAAATGGGGCATATTACAATTGTAAATAAGGATATTGAAAAAGCAATTGAAATTGGAAAAAAAATTAAGAAAAAAATAAAAGTAATATCATGAAAAAAGTAGGAATTATTATGGGTAGTAAAAGTGATCTCCCTGTTATGCAAGATGCTATTGATATTCTTAGTGAATTTGGAATTGAGTCAGAGGTAAATATTGTCTCAGCTCACAGAACACCAGAAAAAATGTTTAAGTATGCTAGTGATGCAATTGACAATGGGATAAAGGTTATTATTGCTGGAGCAGGTGGTGCTGCACATTTACCAGGAATGGTTGCTTCAATAACAACACTACCCGTCATAGGGGTTCCTGTAAAATCAAGAAATTCGATTGATGGCTGGGATTCGGTATTATCAATTTTACAAATGCCTAATGGTGTTCCTGTGGCTACTGTAGCACTTAATGGTGCAAAAAATGCTGGAATTTTAGCAGCTCAAATTATCGCTATATCTAATTCAGAAATCACAAAAAAACTTGTTGATTACAAGAGTCAACTTGAAAAAAAAGTTTACGACTCAGAAAAAAACTTGTAAACTAAATTCAATTAGTAACCACATCATTGGAATAGACTCAACAGTAAACGAACTGTAGTATTTATTCTGCTTTTCACTTGATAAATATATCAAGACTCCGGCGACTAAGATTATTAAAGCAGTTGAATTTTTTNAAANTANATCTNCNGANAAATAATNTNTTAATATNNNAGGANTNAGAGNNNTNATCAGAATAAAATATCCTATAANCTTAGAATTCTTTGTTNCATAGATGTGNACNATGGTTTTTACNTTATACATNTCCTTGTGTTTATCTCTTATTTCAAANGGAATCATTTGAGCAGTAACTAAACAAAAGATTAGTAGTGAGTAATANAACATATTATAGGAGTCCATNATCTCNAAAAACGGTAAAANTACAATCANCATAGTCCAACAAAAAGCAACAGTAANTATTTTTATAATTGGATTACCTCTTAACGTGAATTTTGATATAAANGGCACAGTGTATNAAACCGTTAAAACAGANGTAATTAAGACGGTTATTTGCTTTGAATTAGATAAATCAANAAATAAATAAAATGAAATAAAAAATGCGATAAGTGCCTTNNAAAAAAATAATTTTAAAACAAACNAAATTGGCCTATTTGTTGATATNACACTTTCATAAAATTTAATAAAATTATANGTGAAAAAAGNGGTGAAAAAAACAAATGAAATATTCTCCCAATCAAAAGGAAATTTATTAATCAATTTTATTGTGATTATATAAGANATTATGCAAAAAGANACGTGTAAACTAGAGTTTATATAATAATCAAAAAGTAACTTGATTTTTTTTGTTAATAAACCCATAAATGTTGTTCATTATTTATTTTTTAATATATGATAATTGNACGTTATATTATTTAATTTTAATTGATATTTTTTANAAATGAATACAGAATCTTTTGAAAGAAGACATATTGGACCNACANAGAATNAAATTAAGCAAATGCTTAGTGTAATTAACGCAAATTCAATTGATGAGTTAATTNATCAAACTATCCCCAAAAGCATAAGAAATGACAAGCCTATGCGGTTAGATCCTCCGATGTCTGAATCAGACTACCTAACACACTTAAAAAAAATTTCATCGTTAAATAAAGTATATAAGACATATATAGGTTTAGGATATAATAGATCCTACCTCCCTGCTGTTATTCAAAGAAATATTTTAGAGAATCCTGGATGGTATACCGCCTATACACCATATCAAGCAGAAATCGCACAGGGTAGGCTTGAAGCTCTTCTCAATTTCCAAACAATGGTTACAGACTTAACTGGCATGGAAATATCTAATGCCTCACTGCTTGATGAAAGTACAGCTGCTGCAGAGGCAATGACTCTTCTATTTTCTACAAGATCAAGAAACCAAAAAAAAGAAAATATTAACTCATTTTTTGTGTCTGCTGATACATTTCCTCAGACTCTTGCCTTGTTAGAAACTAGAGCTAAACCTCTTGGAATTAAACTTGAAATTGCCGAGTCAAGTAAATTTGATGCTGAAAAAAATTATTTTGGTGCATTTTTTCAATACCCGGGTCTTTCGGGTAATATAGCCGATATTGAATCGATAATTCAGATTTGTAAAGAACATGAAATAAAAGTCGCTGTTGCAGCAGACATACTTTCTTTGGCATTACTTAAATCGCCTGGAGAAATGGGGGCTGATGTTGTTGTTGGGAGTACACAAAGATTTGGTATTCCACTAGGTTATGGAGGTCCGCATGCAGCATACTTTGCGACCAAAGAAGAATTTAAGCGAAATCTTCCTGGAAGAATAATCGGAGTAAGTATTGATGAAAATGGAAATAGAGCACTTAGAATGGCCTTGCAAACAAGAGAACAACATATTAAAAGAGATAGAGCCACCTCGAATATTTGCACTGCTCAAGTTTTACTTGCTGTTATGGCAGGTATGTATGCTGTTTATCATGGTCCTGATGGTTTAAAAGAAATCGCAAATAAAATCCACTCAAATGCCTGTATACTTGAAGAAAATTTAAATTTACTTGGCTTTAAAACACCAAATAAATTTTTCTTTGATACTGTTCTGGTAGAGTGTAACTCTAAACTTATAAAAGGAAAAGCATTAGAAAAAGAAGTAAATTTTCATTATCCAGGTGATAGTCTGGTTTCAATTTCAATAAATGAAACAACAACTACAAATGATATATTTGAAATTATTTCAGTTTTTGCTGAATCCAAAAATACTAAACTGGAAAATTTTTCAAATTTTGAAAGCCTGAATAGAATCCCCAAAAACTATTTGAGAAAATCAGATTTTTTGACAGATGAAGTTTTCTCAAAATATAAATCAGAAACCTCTTTGATGAGATATNTAAAATTTCTTGAGAATAAGGATCTCGCCCTAAATACTTCAATGATTTCACTAGGTTCATGTACTATGAAATTAAATGCTGCTGCTGAAATGCTTCCATTAAGCTGGAATAGATGGTTAAATATTCACCCGTTTGCACCAAAAGATCAGGCTGTTGGTTATGAGAAAGTTCTAAAGAAATTAGAAAATCAACTTAAGGAAATTACAGGTTTTGATGCTGTTTCATTACAACCAAACTCAGGAGCTCAAGGTGAATATGCAGGCCTTATGGTCATAAAAGCATATCACGAAAATAATGGAAATTTTGACAGAAAAGTATGCCTTATTCCATCATCAGCTCATGGTACTAACCCTGCAAGTGCTGTGATGGCTGGAATGGAAGTTGTTGTTGTNAAGTCATCTGATAATGGAAATATAGATGTCTCAGACCTTGAAGAAAAGGCAATTGAGTATAAAGATACTTTGGGTGCATTAATGATTACTTATCCATCTACGCATGGAGTTTTTGAATCTGATATATTAAAAATAACAGACATCATCCATAAAAACGGTGGGCAAGTATATATGGATGGAGCAAATATGAATGCACAAGTGGGTCTCACAAATCCAAAAATTATCGGAGCTGATGTTTGTCATTTAAATCTACATAAAACATTTGCTATTCCTCATGGGGGAGGTGGACCAGGTGTTGGACCAATTTGTGTAGCGAAACACCTTAGCCCTTTCTTACCTTCAAACCCCATTATCAAGACTGGAGGTAATAAAGCAATTTCTTCAATTTCAGCTGCACCATTTGGATCTGCTCTAGCATGTTTAATTTCATATGGATATATATCAATGTTGGGATCAGATGGTCTAACAAAAGCAACTAAAATTGCAATATTGAATGCAAATTATATCAAAGAAAGACTTCACGGCAGCTTTGATATTCTATATACAGGTGAACTAGGAAGATCTGCTCATGAAATGATAATTGATTGTAGACCATTTAAAGATTATGGTGTTGAAGTAGTTGATATTGCTAAGAGGTTAATGGACTACGGATTTCATGCTCCAACCGTTTCTTTCCCTGTTGCAGGAACAATGATGATTGAACCAACTGAAAGTGAAAATAAAGAGGAAATTGATAAATTTTGTGATGCTATGATTTCAATCAAAGAAGAAATTATTCTCTGTAAACNCTCTGACGAAAATAATTTACTAAAGAATTCCCCACATACCCTTGAAATGGTAACTTCTGATAAATGGAACTTTAACTATTCTAGAGAAAAAGCTGCATTTGCTTTGGATTATATTAAAGAAAATAAATTCTGGCCACCTGTAAGAAGAGTTAATGATGCATATGGTGATCGTAATCTGGTTTGTAGTTGTACCCCAATAGAATTATATGCTGATTAATTTTCCGAAAATCGCTATTATTTAATAAGTTTACCTTAATTAAAAATTCATTTGTAAATGAACATTAAAATAACCGGAACTGGATCCTATATTCCAGAAATTATCCAGGACAATTATAAATTTTTAGACAGAAATTTTTTTGATAACGAAGGAAATCGAATTGAAACAAAAAATGAAGAAATTATTGAAAAGTTTCAGAAGATAACTGGAATTAGAGAAAGAAGGTATGCGAAAGATGAATTAAACACTTCTGATATCGCCTATTTAGCTGCAAAAGAAGCCATTATAAACTCAAAAGTTGATCCTGAGAAAATTGATTACATCATACTAGCTCATAATTTTGGTAATGCGAATAATGATTCAACACAAGTTGATGTATTTCCCAGTTTAGCTGTAAGGGTTAAAAACTTATTAAAAATAAAAAATCCAAAATGTGTCGCATATGATATTTTATTTGGATGTCCAGGCTGGCTTGAAGGTATAATTCAAGGTTATGGTTTTATTAAAGCTGGAATGGCTGAAAGATGTCTAGTGATCGGTGCAGATACATTATCAAGAGTTGTTGATGTCAATGATAGAGATTCGATGATTTTTGCAGATGGAGCAGGTGCCACAATAATCGAAAAGACAGAGGAAAAAGGTGGTATTTTATCTCATAATACAGCATCTTACACAGATGATGAAGTTTTTTATCTATTTTACGGGAAATCTTATAATCCTCAGGCTGATGAAAAAACAAAATATATTAAAATGAGGGGACGAAAAGTATATGAATTTGCTTTAACAAATGTTCCTTCTGCTATGAAAGAATGCTTAGATTTAGCTAATACCGATATTTCGGAAATAAAAAAGATTTTAATTCATCAAGCAAATGCTAAAATGGATGATGCAATAGTTAAAAGATTATATAAACTTTTCAACGAAGAATCTCCCGAGGAAATTATGCCCCTAACGGTAGATCGCTTTGGTAACAGTTCAGTGGCAACTGTACCAACAATGTTTGATTTAATTGTAAGAAATAAACTTGGAGATCATAAAATTGAAAAGGGAGATAAAATTATTTTTGCTAGTGTAGGTGCTGGAATGCATATTAATGCAATGGTGTACCAATATTAATAAATGTATACTAAAAACTTTCCGCACAAGAGATATAGAATAACAACCGATTTTATTAATAAACATATTGATAAAAGTGAGTTAATATTAGACTTAGGAATCAAAAACCCTTTGTCACAGGCTTTAAAAAAGGATGGTTACCAAATAATAAATACAAATGGTGAGGATCTTGATATAGATCAATCATTAATAATTGAAACAAAAGCTACAGTGGTAACTGCATTTCAAATATTTGAACACTTATTAAACCCATTTCAAATATTAAACACTATCAAAGCTAAAAAGTTAGTTTGTAGCGTTCCCCTAAGACTATGGTTTGCTAAAGCATATAGAAATTTCAATGATATCAGAGACAATCATTTTCATGAATTTGAAGATTGGCAATTTAGATTATTACTTGAAAAAACAGGTTGGAAAATAATTGAAGAAAAAAAGTTTACAAATCCAGTAAAAAAAATAGGAATAAGACCATTATTTAGACTATTTACGTATAGATACATGATTATTTATGCTGAAAAAATTGATTTATGAAAGTATGTATAATCATACCGGTTTTTAATGAGCAGGATTTTATAAAAAAATCAGTTGATTCGTTAATTAATCAGACAATTAAACCTGCCGAAGTAATATATGTTAATGACAACTCAACAGATAATTCTAAGGATATCATTAAAAATTTAATAGGTAAATGTGAATGGATTAGGGTTATTGACCATAAGTCGGTTCAAAAACATGTCCCGGGAAGCAAGGTTATTGAAGCATTTAATTTTGGATTAAAAAATTTAGAAACACAGTTTGATGTGATTTGTAAATTTGACGGTGATATTATACTTCCTAAAAATTATATTGAAAAAATTATTGAAATTTTCAATGAAAATGAAAAAGTTGGGATTGCAGGAGGAAATTTATATGTACTAAAAAACAGAAAATGGATTTATGAAAATATTGCTGCAAAGACACATGTGCGAGGACCAATAAAAGCATACAGAGCTGAATGTTTTGATGATATAAACGCTTTAAAATCATCTATAGGCTGGGATACAGTTGACGTTTTACTTGCGCAACAAAAAGGATGGTTAATTTATACTGATAAGGATCTGATTGTTAAACATTTAAAACCAACAGGGCAAAAATATTCTATTAATTCAAAAATGTTACAAGGAGAATCATTATATAAAATGAGATTTGGATTTATGTTGAGTGTTCTTTCTTTGTTAAAATCTTCTTTCAATAGTAATAGTTTGTCCAGATTATTTTTTGGATTTGTGGGNTATTTTTTCTCATTTTTAAAAAAAAAGCCATTTATTGTAACAGATGAAGAAGGGGTTTTTATAAGAAATTTTAGATGGAAAGTGATTTATGAAAAATATTTAAAATTTTAGAGAATTAAAATCGATATTTCCACCACACATTATCAATCCGATATTTTTATTTTTAAACTTTTTATTATTTTTTATCAAAGCAGCTAAAACAACTGCGCTTGATGGTTCAACCACAATTTTTAACTTATTGATTATAATATCTAAAGAGTCCATAATTTCATCTTCGCTAACTAATAAAATCTCTTTTACATAATGTTGAATAATAGGAAAATTAATAGATCCTAGATTAGTTCTTAATCCATCTGCTATTGTATTGGAAGATTCATTAAATTCAATTTTTCCAGANATTAAAGATCTATATGCATCATCGACATTTGACGGTTCAGCACCAATAACCTGACAATGTTCAGAAAAATTATTAATTGCAATAGAGGTGCCAGCAATTAGTCCACCTCCTCCAATAGGAGAAAAGATGGAATCTAAATTTGGATAATCATTTATAAACTCTGCTGCACATGTAGAATTTCCTAAAATTACATCCATATTATTTGAAGGATGTATGAAATATAAATTTTTATTTTTAAATATTTCACTGGTTGTAAATTCCCTTGCTTCTAAGTTTGATTCACATTCTACAACATTTTTGGTGTAAGATAGCACTGAAGACTTTTTAAAATTTGGGGTGTTATTAGGCATTACTATGTGACAAGGGATTTTTAATTCGTAAGCTGCTTTAGCCAATGCATGAGCAAAGTTTCCCGAGGAATGGGTTATAACCCCTGTTTGTCTAAATTCAACAGGCATATTTTTAATAGCATTTANTGCAGCCCTATATTTGAATGACCCTGTATGTTGAAAATTTTCACACTTAAAAAAAACATTGCAATTACATAAAGAATCAATAATATCAAATCTTAAAACAGGGGTATTTATTACAAATTTCTGTAAATCTTTAGTAACTAATTTAATATTATGTCTCTCATAAGACATGTTACTTTAAAAAATGAATTTGAAGATCTTTGGCAGCAGTGANTAGTTTTTGAATTCCTTCTAAATTATCACCTGCACATGTGGAGTAAAAAGCTTGACCCCCTCCTCTACCGTTAATAAACTTACTAAGTTTAGATATAATCTCAGAGGAATTTAAATTCTTTTCAGAAACTAAATTTTTTGATATGTAACAAGAGCAGTAGACTTTTTTCAAGTCTTTAGTGATAATTATTAAAAAAAGATTTTCTATTTCAGAAGCGATTGAAAAACATAAGTCCTTGATTTTTGNAGGTTTTAAATCTACAGTAGTAGTAATAACATTTAATCCGGAAATATTTTCAAGCTTTGTTATGATATCTTTTTTTACTGAAGAAACTTTTTCGTTGCTTAATTTATCAATTTCTTTCTTTAGTAATGAATTTTCATCAGACAGTGATTTTACACTTTCATATAAGCTTTTTGGGTTTTTTAATATATCCTTTATCTTGTCATATTCGTTAATTTTTGAATTGTAATAATTTTTAACAGACTCATTTGTAATAGCCTCTATCCTTCTTATACCAGANGCAATTGCNCCTTCACTAATAATTTTGAACTGCCATANNTCAGAAGTATTATTTACATGTGTNCCACCACATANCTCATAGGATGCNCCAAACTTAATTGTTCTAACNNTATCTCCGTATTTTTCNCCNAATAAACCAATAGCTCCATTATCTTGAGCCTTTTTTAAAGGAACATTCCTTTCTTCAATCAAATCAATAGAATTATCAATTCGTGAGTTTACAAAGTTTTCCACAGAAATTAGATCACTTTGATCAAGTTTTGAATAATGAGAAAAATCAAATCTAAAGTTTTCAGAACTTACACTACTTCCTTTTTGTTCAACATGATTACCAAGAATACTTCTAAGTGCCAGGTGTAATAAATGAGTTGCAGTATGATTACACTGAATTCTAAATCTGTTTTTATTATCAACTACTGCTCTAAAAATTAAATCAAGCTTTTTTGGTAGATTTTTGGCTAAATGAACAGATAAGCTGCCCTCTTTAATTGTATCGTGAATGTGGACTACATCTCCATCATTTGATTCAATAAAACCAATATCTCCGATTTGACCGCCAGATTCAGCATAAAAAGGAGTAAGGTTAAAAACTAATTGAAATATTATACCGTCTTTTTTTGATTTTACCTTTCTGTATTTGACAATTTTTACATTAGCTTCAAGTGAATCATATCCGACAAATTCTTGATCAGGATCATCAATTAAAACCACCCAGTCATCAAAGGAAATTTCTGCAGCCTTTCTTGACCTGTCTTTTTGTTTTTTAAGTTCACTATTAAATGATTCAATATCAAGGTTGAATCCTCTTTCTTCAAGAATTAAGTTAGTTAAGTCGACTGGAAAACCATAAGTGTCATATAGTTCAAATGCTTTTTTACCAGGTATCAACTTATTATTAGATGATGAGATTATTTCTTCTAAAAGGACTAGTCCCTGCTCGAGAGTTCTTAAAAAAGAGCTTTCTTCTTCTTTAATAACATTTTCTATTAAAATTCTTTGTTTTGTTAGTTCAGGGTAAAAATCCCCCATTTTTAAGTGTAGTGCACCAAATAATTTATATAAGATAGGCTCTTTAATTTTCAAAAATGTAAAACTGTATCTAATTGCTCTTCTTAAAATCCTTCTAATAACATAGCCAGCTCCAGTGTTGCTTGGTAGTTGACCATCAACTACAGAAAAAGAAACCGCTCTTAGATGATCTGCAATAACCCTCATTGCTATATCTACTTTATCATCTTCTCCATAATCAATATCTGTTAATTGCTCGATCTCTTTAATAATAGACTTGAAAATATCAGTATCGTAATTGGATTTGACCTTTTGAAGAACCATACATAACCTTTCAAGTCCCATTCCAGTATCAATGTGTTTTTTTGGTAAATCTTCTAATTTTCCGTCAGCTTTTCTATTATACTGAATAAATACAAGATTCCAAAGTTCTACGACAAGAGGATTATCTTTATTTATCAAAGATTGAGCGGGTACTTTCTTTTTTTCGGATTCATCCCTTAAATCAACGTGTATTTCACTACATGGCCCACATGGCCCCTGTTCACCCATTTCCCAAAAATTATCATCCTTTCCACAAAATAATATTTTGTCTTTTTCTATAATCTTACTCCAGAAATTAAATGCCTCTGAATCTTCAGAGACCCCATCTTCCTTTGAGCCCTCAAAAATAGTAACGTATAAATCATTAGGGTTAATCCCATACTCTTTAGTCAATAGTTCCCATGACCAATTTATTGCTTCTTCCTTGAAATAATCTCCAAAACTCCAATTTCCTAGCATTTCAAAAAATGTATGATGATATGTATCATGACCAACCTCAGCTATGTCATTATGCTTTCCTGAGACACGAAGACATTTTTGAGAATTAGCAATTCTTTTGTTTTTAGGGTTTTCCTGATTTAAAAAGTAATCCTTAAAAGGAGCCATTCCTGAATTTATAAACATCAATGATGGATCATTTTTTGAAACAATTGGAGAAGATTGACCAATTTTATGCTTTTTTTTCTCGAAAAAGTCTAAAAATTTTTTTCTTACTTCGTTGAAGTTCATTTTATGGTTATTATCAGTTTTTATCGAACAAAAAAAGTATTGTTATATTTGCATTTATGTTTATCAGATAAACATAAATTACAAAGATATAATTTTAATTATGCCTAAAGTTAAATATTATTACGATTCTGAATCTCTTTCATTTAAAAAAATTAAAAAGAGCAAAAGAGATGTATTCAAAAATATTCTACTATATCTAACTGGATCTGCATTTTTTGGCTTTTTATTTATTTTCATTGGGAGTCTATATTTTCAATCACCTCAGGAGAGATCTTTAAATAGAGAACTTGAAAATATGAAATTTCAATATTCTCAATTAGACAAAAAAATGGAAAATATTGAAGATGTTCTTGAAAACATTGAAGAAAGAGATAATGCCATTTACAGAATCTATTTCGAGGCGTCTCCTATAAGTGAAGACAAAAGAAAAGCAGGCTTTGGAGGTGTTAACAGATATAAAAAATTTGACGGTTTTGAATATTCTAATATTATTAAGGAAAGTAATAGAAAAATCGATGTAATTCAAAAGAGGTTAACCATACAATCAAAGTCACTAGATGAAATTGCAAAACTAGCAATGGATAGGGGAAAGTTTCTAAAATCCATACCTGCTATTCAACCTGTTAATAATGATGACTTAACCAGAATTGCCTCAGGATTCGGTTATAGAATTGATCCATTTACAAAGGCTAGAAAACACCATTATGGAATTGACTTTACAGCTCCACAAGGAACGCCAGTTTATGCTACGGGGGATGGAACTGTGGTTCGAGCTGACAATAGATCGTCTGGGTACGGAAATCATATAAGAATTGACCATGGTTATGGTTATACTAGTTTATATGCACATCTTTATAAATTCAATGTTAAAAGATATCAAAAAGTAAAAAGAGGTGATTTAATTGGTTATGTAGGCAGTACTGGGAGATCAAGTGCTCCCCACTTACATTATGAGATTTTTAAAGATAAGGTAAAGATAAATCCTATTAATTTCTACTATGGAAACTTAACCGCAAAAGAATATGACGAATTATTAAAACAAGCTTCTTTAGTTAATCAATCCCTAGATTAATGAAAATCAATCTTCAAGACAAAAGATATTACTCAATTGGAGAAGTTGCATCAAAATTTAATGTAAATCCCTCACTAATCAGGTTCTGGGAACAAGAATTTAAAATTTTAAATCCTAAGAAAAATTCAAGAGGTAACAGGAAGTTTACTCTTAAAGATATTGAAGCTATAAACAAAATATATTTTTTACTTAAGGAAAAAGGATATACAATCCAGGGTGCTAAGCATTACATTAATAACAAAAAAACTTCTGATAAGTTGGATGTTGTAAATAAACTTAAATTAATAAAGGACAAATTAATCGAGATACGAAACCAATTATGACTATTTTTTTCTCAGAAAAATAGTTATCGGAACACCTGTAAAGTCAAAATTTTCTCTGATCTTATTTTCTAAAAATCTTTTGTAAGGCTCCTTGACATATTGAGGTAAATTACAAAAGAAGGCAAATTGTGGGTGATGTGTTGGTAACTGTGTTATATATTTTATTTTAACATATTTCCCTTTTATTGCTGGTGGAGGATATGATGCAATTATTGGAAGTAAAACATCATTTAACTTTCTGGTTTTTATTTTTTCAGATCTACCCTTAAATACTTTTACAGCGGTTTCTATAGCTTTATGAATTCTTTGCTTATTTAAGGTTGAAACAAAGATTATATTTACATCTGTAAAGGGTTCAATTTCTTTTTTTATAGTAGTTTCAAACTGTTTTGTTGAATTTGTGTTTTTTTCAATTAAGTCCCACTTATTTGCAATTAAAATTATTCCTTTTTTATTTCTTTCACATAACCAAAAAATATTCTTAACCTGCGTATCAAATCCTCTTGACACGTCAAATAACAAGATACAAACATCAGAATTTTCGATAGCCCTAACACTTCTCATAACAGAATAAAACTCAAGATTTTCTTTGACCTTTGACTTTTTTCGTATTCCTGCTGTGTCAATAAGATCAAATTCAAATCCAAATCTATTATATCTAGTATTGATTGAGTCTCTTGTAGTTCCGGGAATTTCAGTTACAATATTCCTCTTCTCTCCAATCAATGCATTAATAAAAGAAGATTTGCCTGCATTTGGTCTACCAACAACTGCAAATTTAGGTACGTCATTATCTATTTCTTTTTCTTCCTTAAATAGTTTTACAACATCATCTAGTAATTCTCCCGTTCCAAAACCGTTAGAACTTGCAATTGGGTAGAGTTTTTTTATTCCCATTGAATAGAATTCGTTAATATCATTCATTCTAGAGGAATTATCTACCTTATTAACAACCAAAAAAACCGGCTTTTCAATCTTTCTTAATAAACCTGAAATTTCTGAATCCATGGAAGTTATTCCTGAATCAACATCAACCATAAATAAGATTATATCAGCTTCATCTATAGCTAATTCAACTTGATTATCAATTTCCGTTTCAAAAATATCGTCACTACCCACTACATATCCCCCGGTGTCAATTACAGAGAACTCCTTTCCATTCCAGTCTCCCTTACCATAATGTCTGTCTCTGGTAACTCCACTTATGGAATCAACAATTGCTTCTCTTCGCTGAATAAGCCTATTAAACAAGGTTGATTTTCCGACGTTTGGTCTTCCTACTATTGCAATTATATTACTCATAATTATGGTGGACAAATGTAATACTAAATTAGCTGTAAAAAAAAGGGCGGTATTAATACCGCCCTTTTTTAAAATTAAATGGTTAAATTCAATCTATTCAATAGAAGTTGACATGTCTGGTCTAAATTCTAGTGTTTCAACTATCTGTCCACCATAGTCTCTAATCGCCGCATCACCTCTGATTTGGTTATATCTCAATGATCTCCAACCAAACATTTCGTTATACTCATCACGATAATCAAAATCTTCATCAGCGAAGGAACCTAATCGAGTTCCGTGTGCATCATAAGGCTCAACTACAGTTATTTCCCATTGACCACCAGAAACAAGAGCAAAAACACCTCTAATTCCAGTGTAGCCATTTTCTCTTTTTAATTTGGCGTCATTTCCCATTTCGTGGAACCAGTCACGAGCATTTTCTTGTTTTAATCTAATGGTTGTGTATCTAATAAATTTTTTAGGGGCCTCATTATTATCCCAATTATAACTTAGTCCATTTATTCTCCAAGTTCTTTTATTCCCATCCTGATCTTTGACGTAAGGCATAACATTTTTAACCCAATAGTCATACTCGGCTGAACCTGAAACTCCTTGATCAAAAAAATCAGCTGTTTTTGGACCAACTACTCGCATATATTTTCCTGAATCAGGACCTGTCACTATTTGAAAAGTTAAAATCCCTGTTTCTTGAGTATTATTAAATTTTTTGGTCTTTTTTGAAACAGCCATTTCAAATTCTTTTGCCATTCCGTCTTTTGCCTCCCATCTATTTGTCTGCCAATATTCCCAGTTGGGATTATTTTGTGCAAAAATAAATAATGGAGTTAATAGCAGTAGTAAAAATATTTTTTTCATCTTTTTTAATTTAAAATTTATGATTAATCTAAATCTACAGTAGGAGAGCTCAATTCAGGTAACCATCTCCAGATTTCGACAAAATTACCCCAAGCAGTTAGGCTTTCATTAAAAGCTTTTGAATCTTCTTCAAATGAATCTTCAAAAAGTTCGTTGTAAGCTGCAACAACCTTTGGCCAAACCACTGACTCATTATCTATACCAGACATATCAGCATTACCAAAACCGACCTTCACATGGCCTGCTGCACCACCAATTGAACCAGCCCAAACATGTAAACTTAAGTCACCAACTTTCTCAGCAGCTTTTGCTACTCGATTTCTGAATTTCCAAAAATCTGGCCCTGCTGTTCTTTTAACGTTGTAATGTATCACTTTCCATATTTTTTTTGCGTCATTTGGTCTGTCATCAAAACTTGCGGAAGGCACATATGACATATACTCAGTACCACCAACATTTTCCATAAGAGGAGCGACGTTTTCCATCCAATAATCTAGACCTTGATTTCCGTAAGAATCTAGTTCTGCATAGGAGTTTCCTAAACCCTCTCTTACAATGTAATTAGCTCTTTCTCCAGCTAAAATTTGAAATGTATAAATTAATTCGCCATCAGCTTTGGAATTAAACTTTTTTGTTTTTTTACCAATTGCATCTTTAGCAGCTTGCATATTTTCAGGAGCAACCTTATACATAGTTGTCCAAGCAGTCTGAGCCATTGCATTACTAAATGTAAAAACAAAAGCCAATAAAAAAATTAGTTTTTTCATAGTTTATTTTTTTTGTTGATTAATCAATATAGAAAAAATTTAAGCCAAAAATGGCAGATATTATAATGTCTGGGTTAATAAATTGTTAAATTAGTTCTTGTATCCAAATTTCTTTAATTGGTTTAAGTTAGATCTCCAATTTTTACTCACTTTTACATGCAATTCAATGTATACTTTTTTTCCAAAAAATTTCTCTAAATCAAGCCTAGCTTTAGTACCTATTTTTTTTAGTGCAACTCCTTTGTGACCAATAATGATTCCTTTTTGAGATTCTCTTTCTACTAAAATTTTAGATCTAATTTTAATTATTGATTCTTCTTCTTTAAATTCATCAGTAACGACTTCGACTGAATAAGGAATTTCTTTATCATAGTACAATAGAATTTTTTCTCTCAATTTTTCATTAATAAAAAATCTTTCAGGTTTATCCGTAAGTTGATCTTTTGGAAAATATGGTGGAGATTCAGGTAATAATTCAATAATTCTATTAATCAACTTTTCAATATTAAAATTATTAAGAGCAGAAATGGGGTATACGTCTGAATTTGGGTACATTTTTGACCAATTATCTATTTCAATTTCTATTTGCTGTTGATCAGACAAATCAATTTTATTTAAAAGGATTATTACGGGGACNTTGGCATTATTTATTTTATTGTGAACCTCCATATCTTTAATAGATTTTTCTCCGATTTCAAGCATATATACTAAAACATCGGCATCTTCCAAGGCAGATTTGACAAAGTCCATCATAGAACTCTGAAGCTCATAAGAAGGTATGATGATTCCTGGGGTATCAGAAATAATCAGCTGAAAATTATCTCCGTTTACTATACCAAGTATACGATGTCTTGTTGTTTGAGCTTTTGAAGTGATAATAGATAATTTTTCTCCAACTAAACAATTCATTAGTGTAGACTTACCTACATTCGGGTTACCAATAATATTTATAAATCCTGCTTTATGCACAACCCAAAGTTAATGTATTAATTAAATAAGAACCAAAAGATAAAGGGNTCCAATTTGGAACCCTTTAAAAAAACAAACTAAAAACCAACTCCCGTAGTAGGAGTTATATCTCACAAGGTTAGTTTAATCCACTTATCTGTTTCTTTTTCCTGGATATGCTCGAATACCGTGTTCAGCTATATCCAATCCTTCAATTTCTTCTTCTTTAGTTACCCTAAGTCCAATATATTTCTTCATCAGCCAGAAGACAACAAATGCAAAAAAAGCTGCCCATAAAGAGTATGCTGATGCACCGATTAACTGACTAATTAATTGGTCTGGTCCTGCACCATTAAAGAGTCCAATTGGACCATCAGCATCAATACCCCATAGACCTATAACAATTGTTCCCCAAACTCCAACAACTCCGTGAACTGAAGATGCACCAATTGCATCATCAATTTTAAGCTTTTTCTCAATAAATTCAATTGCAAATACAACAATAATACCTCCTAAAAAACCTGCAAAAAATGTACCGAGAGCATCCATATTTGCAGCACCTGCAGTGATACTAACAAGTCCAGCAAGTGCACCATTCAATGTCTGAACGATATCTGGTTTTCCATACCAAATCCAAGTTGTCACTAACGCTCCAACAGCTCCAGCAGCGGCAGAAAGATTTGTATATAAAATAATAGTTGTAGCAGCTACTGTGTTGTCACCTCCCCATGCTAATTGAGAACCTCCATTAAATCCAAACCATCCAAACCAAAGTGCCATAACTCCAAGTGTTGCTAAGGTTTTATTGTGACCTGGAATTGCCTCAACATGTCCATTTACATATTTTCCAAGACGTGGACCTACCATATATGCACCAACTAAGGCTGCCCATCCACCAACTGCATGAACAATTGATGAACCTGCTAAGTCAATGAATTCAACCGTGTCACCCAAGGAATCTTTGGGTAGGAAATTTGCGGTATTCAACCATCCATCAGTATTCCATTCCCATCCTCCTGAAATAGGATATATTAATCCCGTCATCAAAACAGCAAAAATTCCAAATATAGAATACTTGGTTCTCCCTGCAACAGCACCGGAGACAATTGTTGCACAAGTAGCAGCGAACATAGTTTGAAAAAATAGATCATATGCCTGAGGGGGTCCATTTTGAGTAAAAAATCCTGACCATCTAAAAAATCCGCTATCAGACTCACCATACATAAGAGAATATCCAATCAACCAATATATAATTGTACCTACAGAGATTGCCATAAGATTTTTCATTGCTATATTGACTGCGTTTTTAGATTGAGTCATACCTGACTCAAGCAATGTAAAACCTGCATGCATAAAAAACACAAGAAAACCCGCTATGGTTACCCACAAAACTGTGAGATCAATCTCTACAGATGATTGGAGAAAAAAGTTAGAAATCATAATAATAAGTTTTTAGATGTTTTTTTTGAATAATTCATAAATATATTTAATTNTTNATATAAAGTTGATAATAAATTTTGCCAATTATTAACTTTTACACATTTCATAAAATACAATTTATTAAAATTGAAAAAATGCAAAAAAAGTATCTAAAAAAAATGAATTTAATAATTGATAAAAACTAACTTACTGACAATCAAATAACTTTGACTCCGCCTGAATTCAATCCTGTGATGTAAGAATTNAATTTTATATTATTTTTTGAATAGNTTTTGTCACAAATAAGTTTTAATTCTTGTGCTTTATCATAACCATTAACAAGAGAAAAAACCGAAGGTCCNGATCCTGAAATTGAGCAACAAATAACATTTCTGGAATCACCTATTTTTTTTATTTCATGAAATAATGGAACTTGATCGGCTCTATACTGTTCAACCAGGTAGTCTTTTAAAATCAATCTCATTAAGTCGNAATTATCAGTATGTAGCGAATGAATAAAACCACCAATAGAAGCTAATTGTTGTGAAGCAAGATTTATATCAATAGTTTTTGGCAAAACTGATCTTGATTTAGAAGTTTTAATTTCAATTAAAGGATGGTGAATTNCCGCCAATAAATCTTCTGGTACAGGCAGCTTAACAACATTATAATTTTCTCGGTTATTTACTAAAATCAAACCCCCATATAATGCTGAAGCAACATTATCTGCAGGGGCTGTCTTACTTGAAATAAATTCACCTTGCATTGCAAATTTCAGAAGCTGTTCTTTTTTCAAAGGGTTACCTAATATTTTATTGATTCCATAAGCAGCTCCAACAGCAGATGCAGCACTACTACCTATCCCACTGCCTGGCTTGATATTCTTTTTAATTTCAATATCAAACCCCTGATCAATATTTAAATAATCAAGCATTGCTCTTGCAGCAACAGTGGCTGTATTTTCTTTAACCTCTATAGGAACGTCATAGCCGTAAATATTATTGATTCTTACGCCCTTAAAATCAGACTTATGAATAATTATTTCATCTCCCAAACCCTCAATGGAAAAGCCAAGAACATCAAAACCACAACAAACATTTGATACCGAGGCCGGAGAAAAAACTTTAATGCTATTCATTATGAAAATCTTATGATAAANTTAACTTAAATAATTTCTAATGATTTAGACAAATATCTANGTTTGAATTATAATTAAAAAGATTAAAATGAAAAAACTAAACTATTTATTACTAACTGCTTTTGTATTTATGATTTCAACATCATTTAATGCCCAAAGCGTTGACGAGATTATTGAAAATTATATTGAAAACACTGGTGGAGCTGAAAACTGGCAAAAAGTTAAATCAATAAAGATGAATATGAGTGTTAATCAAATGGGAATGGATATTCCTATTGAGCAGTATAGTTCNGCAGAAAGAACTTATACAAAAATCTCTNTACAAGGACAAGAAATTAAGCAAGGTGTTTTTGANGGAGANACNTTNTGGTCAACAAATTTCATGTCAATGAAAGCTGAAAAAAGCAATCAAGAGGATGCNGGTAATGTANAAAATGCNCTCAATGAATTTCCTGATCCTTTTTTAAACTATAAAGAAAAAGGTTATGCAGCCGAATTAATGGGTACTGAAACATTAGAAGGTTCAGAAGTTTTTAAGNTTAAACTAACCAAAAAGCCTAATATTGTTGACGGAAAAGAAGTTCCNAATGTAACAATCTATTATTTTGATTCTGAAAACTTTGTTCCAATTATGACACATCAAGAAATGACTCAAGGGCCTGCAAAGGGAACAATTATGGAAGGGAAAATGAGTGATTATCAAGAGGTTGATGGTTTATTCATGCCTTTTTCAATGAGTCAGGGAATTAAAGATCAACCCGGTCAAGCTGTTAACATAAAATCAATTGAAATAAATCCATCGGTAGATGATAGTGAATTTGAATTTCCTGATACAACTGATACAACTGATACACCTGATACACCTGAAACTGTTTAAGAAGAAAATAACACCTAATTAAATGTTATGATAAATAAACTAACTACTAGGCTTAGTGTAATGGCATTATTATGCATATCATTAAGTTTATTTTCACAAGAAAAAAAAGAGATAAAACTTGAAAATTATTTTGGAGATTTAAGTGCAAGACAAATTGGTCCTGCTGTTATGAGCGGTAGAATTAGTGATATGGAAAATCACCCCACAGATCCCATGATAATTTATGCAGGGTCAGCCGGAGGTGGTGTATGGAAATCAAATGATGCGGGTACAACTTTTTATCCAATTTTTGATGATCATGCACAATCTATAGGAGCTGTTGAATTAGATCCAAATGATCCAAATAATACTATCTATGTAGGTACAGGAGAGCCATGGCCGAGAAATAGTGTTTCTATTGGTGATGGTTTATATAAATCTACAGACGGAGGAAATAACTGGAAAAAAATTGGTCTAGAAAACTCTGAAAGAATTTCCAATATAATTGTAAATCCTAAAAACTCTAATGAAATTTTTGTAGCAGTTTTAGGAGCTCTTTGGTCCGACAGTAATGAAAGGGGAGTGTATAAATCAAATGATGGAGGTGTCACTTGGGAAAATATTTTATATCTAAATGAATCTACAGGTTGTGCAGATTTAGCGATGGATTCTAATAATCCTAATATATTATACGCATCTATGTGGGAATTTAGACGAACTGGATGGTCATTTAACTCTGGAGGTGATAATAGTGCACTATACAAATCTACAAATGGAGGAAAAAACTGGGAAAAAATTCATAATGGATTTCCTGAAGGTAAATTAGGAAGATTAGCAATTGGTGTTGCAAAATCGAACCCTAATACATTGTACACTGTTATTGAATCTGAAAAAAACGAAGACAAAGGCTTATATAAGAGTGTTGATGGTGGAGAGAATTGGAAACAAATGAATAATGATTTTGGTATAACGGTTAGACCATTTTATTTTTCTCGTATTGTAGTTGATCCAAAAGATGAAAATGTAATAGTAAAAGCTGGTTTATACGGATCCATCTCAAAAGATGGTGGTGAGACATTTGAGAATCTTGGATCAATGCACCCTGATATTCACGATATGGTTTTTGATATAAATAACTCTGATATTATGTACGTAGGAACCGATGGAGGTGTTTATAGGACCTGGAACAAAGGGGTGACAATGGAAATTGTAGAAAACCTTCCATTATCACAATTCTATCACATAAGCGTTGATAATGAAGAACCTTACAATATTTATGGAGGTCTTCAAGATAACGGTTCTTGGTATGGACCTTCTTTTTCCTCTGGAGGTATTTCTGCAAAAGATTGGAAACCAGTCGGCCAAGGAGATGGATTTAGAGTTTTAAGACATCCTAATAAAAACATTATCTATTCTGAAATGCAAGGCGCTGAAAATGTATGGCGATATGATGTTGACAATAATTTAGTGAAGACTATTCAGCCACTAGCGGTTAAAGGTTATAAAGACTATAGATTTAATTGGAATACTCCAATTGAAACAAGTAAGAATAATGCTGACAGGTTATATATTGGTAGCC
Source organism: Flavobacteriaceae bacterium (assembly GCA_002691265.1). Taxonomy (GTDB): domain Bacteria; phylum Bacteroidota; class Bacteroidia; order Flavobacteriales; family Flavobacteriaceae; genus MED-G13. The sequence continues at coordinate 33,625 of NZHJ01000003.1, forward strand.
AATACGTTCATAGAACTAATGATATGGGTGATACATGGGAAATAATTTCACCCGATTTGACAACGAATGATCTAACAAAACAAAATCAGGAGGATTCGGGTGGTCTTTCAATGGATAACTCTGGTGCTGAAAATCACACAACAATTTTTACAATCACTGAATCACCTCTTAATGAAAATATCATTTGGGCTGGAACCGATGACGGAAATATTCAGGTTACAAAAAATGGAGGTAAAAGTTGGAAAAATGTTGTTGAAAATGTTCCGGGAGTTCCTAAAAATACATGGGTTTATCACATTGAGGCTAGTGTACATGATGAAAATGCAGCATATGTTGTCTTTGATGGTCATACATCTGGAGACATGAAAGCCTATGCATTCAAAACAAATGATTTAGGAAAAACTTGGACTAATATAATTCCAAATGATGATGTTACTGGATTTACAAGAAATATACAGGAGGATTATGTAAATAAAGATTTACTTTTTCTAGGAACTGAGCTAGGTTTATATATAACTATTAACGGTGGGGATAAATGGTCAAAGTTTACAAAAAATGTACCGCCCGTTGCAATACATTATATTGAACTTCAAACTAATACTAATGATCTAGTTATGGGAACTCATGGTCGGGGGGTTATAATTATTGATGATATTTCGCCATTGAGAGAAATTAATGAAACAAATCTTTCCAATAAATTGTATTTCTTCAAAAGAGATAAATTTGAAATTCAAGAATTTGGTGGTTTTGCAGATAATTTTGGTCGAGAAACTCAATTCATTGGGGCAAACTCTTCGCTGAGTTGTCAAATCCAATATTTATTACCAAGAAGACACACATTCGGAAAAATGACAATGGAAATCCAAGATATGGAAGGTAATAAAGTTACAACTCTAAACCCTGGTAAAACAAAAGGAATCAATACTGTCAATTGGAATTACAACATGAGAACTCCAAAAATTGCAAAAGGTAAAACATTGAGTTTTGGTGGATTTACATCTCCTACTGTTCCAGCTGGAAAGTATAAAGTGGTTATAAAGAAAGGTAGAGATACTTTTGAAAAAACAATTGATGTAACTTATAAAAATAATGCTGGGCTGAATGAAGATGACAGAAAATTTCAGCATGAAACAGTGATGAAATTATTTAATATGACTGAAGAGCTAGCATATATGGTTTATGTCATTGATGAACTGATTTTAAATGAAAATACAGACGAATTAACTAGATCAAAACTTAACGAATTAAAAAAATCGTTGGTAATAACAACCGGTGATAATTACGTTGGAGCAGCAAAAAAGCAATTAAGAGAAAAAATGTCTGACCTATATTCAAAAGTTGCTTCTAGTTACGATAAGCCATCGGCTAACGAATTAGAAAATTTAGCACTAATTGAAAACGAAATGAAATCAGCAAATAAAAGGTACAGCAAAATTTTAAAGAAAGTTAGTTCTACGTTAATACCTGAAAAATCATTTGAGGATTTTATAAATGAATAATTTAAATGAAAAAAGACCTAAAAAATTAGGTCTTTTTTTTTAGATAAATTATTACTTTTAATAAGTATCACAAAGGAATTTTTAGTTTATGAAGTTTTTAAAAATAATTTCAATTTGTCTTGTGCTATTTCAATCATGCAGTAAGGAGATAATCCCAAAATTAGGTGAATATAGAGCTGAAATAAAAACAAAAGATAACTCAACACTTCCTTTTAAATTTGAATTGATAAATGAATCAAACAAATTAATTATGGTAGTTGAGAATGATAAGGAAACACTTATTTATGACGATATTATTTTTGAAGCTGATTCTTTAAAAATTTTTATGCCACCATATGATGCAGTAATAATAGCCAAAGCTGAAAACAATTCATTATATGGAAGGTACTTAAAAGAAGAATCTGGTAAGGAGGCTCCTTTTTTTGCTACAATAAATAATGAATCCAAATTTCAATCAGAAAAAAAAGCTAATTTTTCTTTAAGCGGAAATTACAAAACGGTTTTTAGGCCAGAAAATCCTTATCCTGGACTAGGCATATTTACTCAAAATGGTAATGAGGTCTCAGGTACATTTAGAAAAAATACAGGTGATACTAGATTTCTTTCAGGCATTACATTTGGAGATTCTATCCTGCTCTCAACTTTTGACGGCGCACACCCTTATCTAATTAAAGCCAAAAAAAAAGGAGATACTATTTTTGGAAATTTACATTATTACAATGATTCAATAACAGAATTTTGGATGATTGAAGATCAAGGTTATGAATTAGCCGATTCAAAAACACTAACAAAACTTAAAGATGGAGTTCAATCAATTAATTTTAATTTTAAGGACACAAATGGAAAATTTGTTAGTCTAAATGATGTTCAATTCAAAAACAAAGTAGTTGTTGTTCAAATATTAGGAACCTGGTGTCCAAACTGCTTGGATGAAACTCAATTTTTCCTTTCTTATATAGAAAAAAATCCTAACGAAGATTTAGCCTTTATCGGTTTAAGTGTGGAGGCAGCGAAAACAGAAGAAAAGGCGATGAAAAGGATTAAAAATATGATTGATAAATTTAATATTCCTTATCCNATATTACTTGCTCAGTATGGTGGAACAGATAAAGAAAAATTTCTGGAAAAAATTCCTATGTTGGAAAATATAATTTCGTACCCAACCACCATAATAATTGATAAGTCTGGAAAGGTTAATAGTATTCATACAGGATTTAATGGTCCAGCAACAGGTCAAGCATATGTAGATTATAAAGAAGATTTTAAAGCTGAAATTAAAGGGCTTTTAGAACTCTAATAATAAAAAAACGATCACACTAAGAGTGTAGTATAACCGTTTTATTATTTTAGTAGCGGGGACTGGACTCGAACCAGCGACCTTCGGGTTATGAGCCCGACGAGCTACCTACTGCTCTACCCCGCGATGTGGTCTACAAATATACGATGGTTTTTAGGATTGGCAAGAATAAAAACTGAATTATAGAAATAAA
>NZHJ01000004.1 GCA_002691265.1 Flavobacteriaceae bacterium
TTGAAGCATTTAAAGAAACGGCAATGGAATATGCTTTCTTAATATCATTAACTGAGTAATCAAATATATATTTAAAAAAAAAGGCGCTTTGAAAGCGCCTTTTTTTATTGTTTAAATTATACTATTTAATAATTGTAAAATATCAGATTTATTATACTTAAATTTACTTTTATGAAAAAAATAATTTTAAAAACCTATATATATTGCGTAGTTCTCATTTCATTATTTTTTTCTTGCTCAAAAGAACCAAGCCTGCTTGGAGCGTGGGAAAGATATTATATTGATATGAACGGGACTAATGTTCGAAGCGTAGCTATTTTTTCTGATAAATTTCAATCGATATCCATGTATGATGCCACAACAGGAGAATTTATTTACTCAAACGGTGGTACTTGGGAGTTAAATGGAAATATTATTACCGAGGAAATTGAATTCGACACAAAAAATCCAGCAAGAGTTGGAGAAATAGTTTCATTTGAAATTGATTTAACTGAAAATACACTTGCTATAGCTAATGCTAAATGGAACTTCAGAAAAATTGATGATGGATCTCCAGGTGCGTTAAACGGAGCGTGGGTCATGTCGGGCAGATATAAAGATGGGGAATTTCAGTCGAGAAGTATCGATAAACCTAGAAAAACAATGAAAATTCTTTCTGGTACAAGATTTCAATGGATTGCTTTTGATACAGAAAAAAAAGAATTTAAAGGCACCGGAGGTGGAACATATTCCACAGTTGACGGTAAATACTCTGAAAAAATTGAATTCTTTTCGAGAGATAGTTCTAGAGTAAGAATGGAACTAGAATTTGATTACAATATAGAAAATAGAAATTGGATACACAGAGGAAAAACAAGTAAAGGGGATCCTTTACATGAAGTCTGGTCTCCAAGAGAAAAATAATCATTTCTAAATCTTGGTTTAATAATTGCTTAAAATTCACAATTAGGAATAACAATAATTGTGAATAAAAAATCGATAAATATTGTTTGGTTGAAAAGAGATATTCGAACTATCGACCATCAAGCTTTTCATGTTGCGGAATTAAATAAATTACCCTACCTACCCATTTATATATTTGACTCTAATTTAATTAAACATCCTGATACAAGCGACCGGCACCTACAATTTATATATTATTCAATCATTGATATAAACAGAAAACTTTCAGCTTACAATAAAGAGGTCAAAATATTCTACGGAAAAAGTAAAAATATCTTTATAGAATTACTAAATAGGTTTGATATTAAGAAAATATATAGTTACCGAGAATCTGGAATAAAATTATCATGGGAAAGAGATATTATTGTTAAAAATTTTTGCAATAAAAACTCAATTAATTGGATTGAATTTCAAAGAGATGGAATTATCAGAGGTATAAAGGACCGGAAAAATTGGAATAAAAACTGGCACATACAAATGCACAGTCAAATCATTAAAAACTCATTTAAAAAACAAAAAAAATTAAAGTTTTTAAATAAGTTTCCTTTACCCAAAAAACTGATTAATAGAATTAATTCAAATTTGAATTCATTTCAGCCAGCTGGTGAATCAATGGCGTGGAAATATTTAAAATCTTTCTGTAATGAAAGGATTGTTGGCTATGCGTTTAACATATCAAAACCTGAAAAAAGTAGAGTATCGTGTAGTCGATTGTCGCCTTATATTTCGTGGGGAAATTTAAATATTAAACTGGTTTATCATCATTTAATAAAACTTAAGAAAAAGAATAAAAATTTAAGATCTATTAATGCTGTAATTTCTAGACTTCATTGGCACTGTCATTTTATACAAAAATTTGAAGTTGATTGTACTTATGAAACCGATTTTATAAATAAAGGTTTTAATTCACTGAAAAGAAAAACTAATATAAAACACATAAAAGCTTGGGAAGAAGGTAAAACAGGATATCCTTTAGTTGATGCAAGTATGAGAGCAGTAAAAAATACTGGTTGGATAAATTTTAGAATGAGAGCTATGTTGGTGTCATTTTTTGTTCACAACCTAGATCAGGATTGGAGAGACGGTGTTTATTTTTTAGCTAAACAATTTTTAGATTACGAACCTGGAATTCATTTTACACAATTCCAAATGCAAGCAGGTACAACAGGCATAAATACGATTAGAATTTACAATCCAGTCAAGAACTCAAAAGATCATGACCCAGAAGGAGTTTTTATAAAAAAATGGATTCCCGAACTAAAAAATATTCCTGAAGAATTCATTCATGAACCATGGCTGATAAGTGAGATGGAATCAGAAATTTATAAGTTTAAAGTCGGGAGAGATTATCCTTCACCTATTGTAAATCTAAAAGAAACATCAAAATATGCCAAAGAAAAAATATGGGGTCATCTTAAAAATAAAAAGGTCAAAGATGAGAAGAAAAGAATTTTAAATACACATGTTAATCAAAAATGATTATATTGTTCAAACTAACCATTAAATTAAACAAATGAAAAAATTATTATTACTTACTATTCTTTCTGCTTTTTTCTTATCGTGTGAAAATAAAACAACTGATCTAGTTATAGGTTCTACTTTAGGAAATGACGGAGAATCAAGTGAAATTGTTGTGGGTGATACATCTAATCAACAAGTTTGGATTGACTACATTGATGCTCATAATAACAGAAATTTAGATAAAATTGCTGAAATTAACGCAGATAACTGGGTGGGATATCCCCCTAATGGAAATGTCATTAGAGGTAATGAAGCTCATATTGAATTCTTGGACGAGTGGTTTAAATCAACAGCAAATCCACAATGGACTGTTAAGTGGATGATTGCAAATAGAGGTGCTGATGTTGANGGAGTTATGCAAGAGTTTCTGACTACAGGAAATGACATTACATTTATTGATGAAGAAGGAAACGAGGTAGTTGAAAATCACGTTCATGACATAATGTTTGAAAACGGTAAGATTAGAACAATCTTTGTTTATTCAAAACCAGCACCAACAGCTGAAAGCGAAGAAGAATAACAAGTTTACCTCTAATTAAAACCCCAACAAAGTTGGGGTTTTTTATTTTAAACTATGATTTGTATTAAAACTAAAATTCCAAAAGAAATATGTGAAATTGATGATGAATTAAAGGCAATTTATCATAGTCATGATTCAATTTGCATATGGGTCTTTAAAACAANAAATGATAGAAATAAATTTATGGATGAAACTATTGGAATGATTAAAAAAGACAGGGAAAATTATTTTATTTCAACTGCCAATAAAAAAACCTCACAATTCGTGAGGTTTTTTCGTGGGCGCGAAGGGATTCGAACCCCTGACCCCTTGGGTGTAAACCAAGTGCTCTGAACCAACTGAGCTACGCGCCCCTCAAGGTTGGTCTGCAAATATAATTTAGTTATGAGAACTGACAAAAAACAAACTAAATTTTTTTTCCCTAATTTTTGTCGAAAATTTCTGAAACTACGAAGGTACTACCTCCTACAAATATGATATCATTTTCTTTACTGACACCTTTAACATAATTGATTGTATATTCAATTGATTTATAAAAATCCCCACACCTATTGTTTAATTTAAAAATATCTCTAACTTCTTTAGCATCTCTTGCTCGTTCGACCTTAGATTGAACAAAATAGTATTTTGAATCTTCTGGGAATATTTTTGATATTTTTTTGAGATTCTTATCATTACTAAATCCGATTATAAAATGCAATTCAGAATATTCCATTTTCGTCAACTGAGATATCACATCACGTAATGCAGCTTCATTATGCGCAGTATCACAGATTATCATAGGTTTTCTTTGTATAACCTGCCACCTACCCTGCAAACCTGTATTATTTGATACATTACTTAAACCAGTATTAATATGACTATCGTTGATTTGATAATCAAGATTTTTTAATATTTCGGTTGACTTTAAAACTGTTTTTATATTTTTTTTCTGATAATCTCCTTTTAAATCACAATTATAAATATCATAAATAAAATGATCAGCAAATATTATTTCAGAATTTTTTGATTTAGCTATATCAGTAAATATTGGACTAATTTCTTGTTGAGTTTCGCCAATAACAACAGGTATATTTTCTTTAATTATTCCAGCTTTTTCCTTTGAAATATCAGAAATATTAGAACCTAAAAATTTTGTATGATCGAGACTAATATTTGTAATTATTGAGAGAATTGGGTTAATTATATTTGTTGAGTCAAGTCTACCCCCCATTCCAACCTCAATTATTGCAATATCGACTTTATTTTTACTAAAATAATCAAAAGCCAATCCTACCGTCATTTCGAAAAATGATAAATTGTTAGACTCAAAAAAATCAAAGTTTTCATGCATAAATTTTGAAACAGAATCTTTGGAAATCATATCTCCATTTATTTTGATTCTTTCTCTGAAATCAACTAAATGAGGTGAAGTATATAACCCTACTTTGTAATTAGCCTCTTGAAGGATTGAGCTTAACATGTGAGAGCAGGAACCTTTTCCGTTAGTACCTCCAATATGTATTGATTTAAAATTATTATGAGGGTTGTTTAAATGCTCACAAATTAAAATGATATTAGATAGGTCTTTTTTATAAGCTGAGTCCCCAATGTTTTGATACATTGGAAGCTTATTAAACATCCATTCTAAAAGGGAACTATACTCCAATTATTAGATAAAATTTCTCATTAGGATGAATACTGCTATTCCAGCAAAATATCCAACAAGTGCTATCCAAAGGATTTTTTTAAGATACCAACCAAAAGTGATTTTTTCCATACCCATGGCAACGACACCCGCAGCAGAACCGATAATTAACATACTTCCACCTGTACCAGCACAATAGGCAAGAAAGTGCCATAGCTGATCATCTGGAGCAAATTCGGTAAACATACCTAAACTCGCAGCAACGAGTGGGACATTATCTATAACAGCTGATGCAAAGCCAAAAAGAACCATCAATAAGTCTAATGAAATTGTTTCTTTTAATATAGTTGCAAACACAAATAATAACCCTAAAGATTCAAGAGCAGCTACAGCCAATAAAATTCCTAGAAAGAATAATATACTTGGTAATTCTATTTTTGTTAATGCATTATGTACTGGACTTTCATGGTGCTTAGNTTCATTCNCATTTCCGTCAGGGTTGGGGCCAGTTGCTTGAGACAATGCNAATTCTCNGTTNCTNTAAATTTCAGCANATACNGCAACCACTCCAAGAGCTAACATCATACCTACATATGGTGGTAAATGAGTTATAATCTTAAATACAGGAACACATACAATTGATNCCAATCCTAAAGCTAACATTCTAAANGAATATTTATTACCCTCATCTTTTACTGGATTTAGNTTTATTTCTCCTTTAAAAGCTGGTAAAAGTGATGCGATTCCAGTTGCAGCAACAGCACACGCTATGGANGGTATNAATAAATATTGTATTAACATAGGCGTTGATACCTTATCTCCAATCCAAAGCATAGTTGTAGTAACGTCTCCAATNGGTGACCAAGCGCCNCCAGCATTTGCTGCAATAACAATAAGTGCAGCATACCAAATTCTAAGATTCTTATCAGAAACAACCTTTTGTAAAATGGAAATCAGAACAATTGTAGCAGTAAGATTGTCAATTATTGCAGAAAGAATAAATGCCAATCCACTAAATACCCATAAGATTGCTTTTTTCGTCTTAAAGTTTATAATTTTTTGAAATACACTAAAGCCATTAAAATAATCTACAATTTCNACGATAGTCATTGCNCCAATAAGAAACACCAGNATTTCTGCTGTCTTTCCCAAGTGATGTAATAATGTTTCTTCCATAAGATGAGTTTTGTCGTCTATTGGAAGATTTCCGAAACCATCTACAAGTGAATGTGTTGCAGGGTTAAACCATGTATCAAAACTATTAATGCTTAAAGCAATAATTGCCCATGAAAATGCCATAGCACATAAAGCGGGAATTAATTTATCAATTTTAATAGTGTGTTCAATCGTTATTAAAAAATAACCAAGAACAAATACGGCTAAAACATATATTTCCATCTGAAAGAATTTAAATTACAATATATGAAAAAAGTCAAATTTTATGCCANGAATTTCTGAAATTATCCAAATATTACACCTGAGCTATGATCAACATTTGCTCCTGTCACAGACTTTAGACAATTCTTTTCATTTCTGATTTTTAAAACGCCTAAGAATCCAAAAATTAAAGCTTCTTTATAATCTGTAATATTTNCAGAAATAGTTTCAAAGTTGTGATTTGATAATTTTTTAATTCGTTTCATTAAAAATTTATTTTTGACTCCACCACCAGTTATCAATATTCTCAAATTAATTCCTTTCAAATTATCAGAAATTTGGATAGCTATATGTTCTACAAATGTTCTTAATATATCTTCAACAGAAAGATTATATATATCAATCAATGGAAATATTGTGTTTTCTACCCATTCAATTCCCAAAGACTTTGGGTGATTCGAGTTATAATATGAAAGTTGATTTAATGATTTTAGCAGATTATTGTTTGTTTTACCATTTTCTGAAATTTTACCGTCTAAATCAAAATCAACTCCGTTTAATCTTGAATATTTATTTAAAACGATATTAACAGGNCATANATCATAAGCTACAATACTCTTATTTGATTTTACGGAAATATTTGAAAANCCTCCAAGATTTAAACAATGACTAAAATCCTTAAACAANAATAAATCTCCNACTGGAACTAAAGGTGCACCTTGTCCTCCTAATCTAACATCTTGTACACGAAAATCACAGACAATAGGAATATTAGTTGATTTATTTAACTCAACCCTATTCCCAATTTGATATGTAATTTTTTTATTAGGTTGATGAAGAATTGTGTGACCATGACTAGAAATAAAATCAATATTATTAATCTGATTTTCTGAAATAAAATCAAGAATTATGCTAGATAAATAATAAGTATATTCAATATCTAATTTTTTCAATTCACTTAGAGCAATACAATGAGCATTTGAAAGCTTAGATATCCAATTTTCTTCATAAGAAACTGTTTCGGTATTATGAATTAAAAATTTCCATTCATCATTTTCAAACGAGAAATTACAAAAACAAAGATCGACACCGTCTAGTGATGTGCCAGACATAACTCCGATTACATTATACGAGTTTTTTATTTTCAACATTTGAGTTAAATATAAAAAAAAGCCCCTACAATAAATTGTAGGGGCCATAAAGAAAGGCGGTGACCTACTCTTCCACAATAGTAGTACCATCGGCGCTANCGGACTTAACTTCTCTGTTCGGAATGGTAAGAGGTGATCCCCGNNGCTATAACCGCCCTANANTTTTAATATNNTAACATANTGAAAAAAATACATGCACAAAAATACTTGNTAAATAAGCNTATGGGTAATTAGTACTACTCGGCTATGACATTACTGCCTTTACACCTGTAGCCTATCAACGTGGTCATCTTCCACGACCCTTTAAAGAAATCTCATCTTGTGGTAGGTTTCGCGCTTATATGCTTTCAGCGCTTATCCTTTCCCAACATAGCTACTCTGCAATGCTCCTGGCGGAACAACAGATACACCAGAGGTTAGTCCAACTCGGTCCTCTCGTACTAGAGTCAGATCCACTCAAATTTCTAACGCCCACAGTAGATAGAGACCGAACTGTCTCACGACGTTCTGAACCCAGCTCGCGTGCCACTTTAATGGGCGAACAGCCCAACCCTTGGGACCTTCTCCAG
>NZHJ01000005.1 GCA_002691265.1 Flavobacteriaceae bacterium
GTGAGGATTGTTCTGTGATCGCGAAAGGATTCGAACCTTTGACCGTCTGCTTAGAAGGCAGATGCTCTATCCAGCTGAGCTACGCGACCTTACTAAAAATATGTCGGGGTGGCAGGATTCGAACCTGCGACCTCCGCGTCCCAAACGCGGCGCGATAACCGGGCTACGCTACACCCCGAGATGGCGGAGAGACAGGGATTCGAACCCTGGCGACGTTTGCACGTCGACAGATTAGCAATCTGCTCCATTACCACTCTGGCACCTCTCCAATACTAAAAAGTATTTAATAAAATGCGGTTGCAAAAATAGTTTTTCATTAACAACAACGCAACTATATATAGTTTTTTTTTAATTACTGCCTTCAGAGTAACTTACCCTGACGTGATAAATGTTTTTCAATTTTTCTTTAAGAACAGATTTAATAATTGAAATATTTTTAAAAGTTAGTTCACAATTTTCAAATTGCTCATCTTCAACTTGCTTATCAATAATGCTTTCAACAAAAGAATCAATTTTATCGTTATCTGGTTTATCTAAACTTTTAGTTGCCGCTTCAACTGAATCACACATCATTACAAGTGCCATTTCCACACTAAAAGGTTTTGGGCCATCATATCTAAAATCTAATTTGTTAATTTCAGGATTTGACGCTATCTCTTTATTATAAAAATATCCGATTAAATTGGTTCCGTGATGAGTTTTTATAAATTCAATTATCCTCTCAGGAATACCTGCATTTCTAGCAAGCTTCACACCATCAAGTACATGTTGTTTGATTATTTCAACACTTTCTTTTGATGTAATTTTATCATGTGGATTTTGTTCAGACAATTGATTTTCAGTGAAAAAAGATGGATTTGAAATTTTACCTATATCATGATGTAGAGCCCCAACTCTTGACAATAATGCATTAGCATTGATTTCATTTGCGCATGCTTCAGCAAGATTTGCAACATTTAACGAGTGATGGAAGGTACCTGGCGCCTTATCAGATAATTCTTTTAATAAGCTAGAATTAGTATCTGACAATTCCAATAAAGACACATCTGAAACTAATCCAAACATCTTTTCATAAATATAAATTAGCGGATATATGAAAAGTGTTAGTAAACCACATAGAATAAATAGTGCAAAATTATTTAATTCAAGGTTTTCGATATTTCCTTCTTGAATTACATAAAAAGAAAAATAAGCTAGCATATATACTAATGTTATTTGTGCAACAGCAATAAACAAATTCGCTCTCTTGTAAATATTATCAGATGTAAGAATAGTAACAACCCCGGCAATTATATTTAAGAATATAAATTCATAACTATTTGGTACCACAAATCCTAATAACATTACAGTAACAGAATGTATAAAAAAAGCAATTCTTGAATCAAAAAAGGCTTTAAAAAGTAACGGCATTATACAAAGTGGTATTATATAGATATAATTTGAATTTACATCTACTACCCACGTTGTAATTAAAATAATAAGCGTTATGTTGAAATAAACAAATGCAATTTTATTATTGTTATCATATATATTTCTTTCAAATTTCCTTATAAAAAGAACTATCATTAACAGAGATAAAATAACTAGTAAAGAATATGCAGAAATAATTAAATAGAGATCTAAAAAAGATGAACTATTAACCTCATATTCTTTCTTTAAGGATTCTAATATTATAAGCTTTTCCCCCTCAACAACTTCACCTTTTGAAATTATAAGCGTTTCTTTTTCTATAAAACCTCTATTGGGTGAAATATTAATTGTGGCTTCATTAATGGCCTCATCTGAAAGAACTTTATTATAGGAAAGATTTGGGGTAATAACATCAAATACCAAAGAAATTATTTGAGACTTGTATTTTTCACTACCAGTTTCAATAATTTTATTATTGATAAAAGCTATAAGGTCTTCTGGTTTAATTAATTTATTATAGTATGTTGAATTTACAAGTTTATTGTCGAGTAAAACAGTTATTAACTGACTATCTTTAAAATCAAAATTTTCTTCAAGTAAACCTTTAGAATAAATTCCGTCGATTAATTGATAAGATTGAATTTTAATATTTTTTACATCTTCTCCTTTAAGAAGACTAAATAATGAATCATTTTTCAATTCATCAATTCGGGTAATTAGTAGATTCTTTGAATTTGTTATTAATGATGTGTCAATCTCGAAAAATAAAGGGGTGTTTATTTTAGCTTGGGTATTTTCATCATAAATTTCCTCTTTAGACTTTTTAATTGCAAAATCAAAAGGTGCATATAGATTTTCAGATTGCCAAGGTCTACCATTTTCAAAGTTATACTTGAATTTTCCGCTTTTTGGAAAGAAATAAATAATTAGAAATGCTGATAATACAAATAAAAGAACTCTAAATATTCTCGAAAAACCTTTATTTATACTGTTAAATAGTTTACCCATAATATATATTGAATAAATTTACTAAATATTTGAAAGCATAATACAATTTATATTTTATTAACTTTAAAAAATAAACATATGCAAAACAAAGTTGTCATAGTTAGTGCTGTAAGAACACCATTAGGATGTTTTATGGGCTCATTATCAAATTTTTCAGCTGTTGATTTAGCAATATATGCGCTTGAGGGTGCATTATCAAAGATTGACTTTGACAGAAAAGAAATTGATGAGCTAATTGTTGGACAAGTGTTACAGTCTGGTTGCGGTCAAGCTCCTGCAAAACAAATAGCTTTAGGGGCTAAATTAAGACCTGAAATCCCTTGCTCATCTGTGAATAAAGTATGTTCATCAGGTTTAAAAGCCGTTAATTTAGCCGCTCAGTCGATTCAACTTGGTATTAATGAAGTTGTAGTAGCTGGAGGTGTTGAAAGTATGAGTAATGCTCCCCACTACTTAAATTTGAGAAAAGCAAATAAATATGGGAATTCTGCAACCATTGATGGACTAATGACCGATGGTCTCACAGATGTTTACAGCCAACAATCAATGGGTGTATTAGCCGATAATTGTTCAACAGAATATGGTATTTCAAGGGAATCACAAGATAATTATGCTATATCTTCTTATAATAAATCTATTAATTCTTCAAAAAATGGTTTGTTTAAAAATGAAATAATCCCTATTAATTATAAGGATAATAGTGGAAATAATATATGTATAGATCTAGACGAGCAGATTAGTAAAGTAAATTTTGAAAAGATTCCAAATCTCAAACCTGCATTTGTAAAAGGTGGTTCTGTAACAGCAGCAAACTCTTCCCCAATTAGTGATGGAGCTTCCATGTTAGTCTTAATGAGTGAGAAGAAAGCTAAAGAATTAAATATCAAACCAATTGCAGAAATAATTGGTTATAATGATTCAGCTATATCGCCAGACCTATTTACAATTGCCCCAGCCAAATCTGTTAAAAATTTACTCAATAAAACCAAGGAAGACTTAAGCAATATTGATTTGTTTGAAATTAATGAAGCTTTTTCAATGGTACCACTTGTAAATATTAATATGTTGTCAATTAATTCTGATAAAGTAAATACATCAGGAGGAGCTGTTTCTCTTGGTCATCCTCTTGGGTGTTCAGGTGCAAGAATATTAACCACATTAATTCATTCATTACATCGAAGTGGGAAGAAAAATGGTATTGCTGCCATCTGTAATGGAGGTGGTGGAGCTTCTTCTATTCAAATAAGGGTTTAATATGGGTTTAGGTATATGCAACTTAAGTATTGTGCCTGTTAGAATATCTGATTCAGATAAATCTGAAATGATTACTCAATTAGTTTATGGTGATTTATTCACAATTGTTGAGGAAAAGGATAAATGGACCAAGATAAAATGTGAATTTGACAACTATGAAGGATGGATAGATTCAAAACAATATAAAAAACTTGATAAAAGCGATAATATTATAATTGATAATCCAACATATTCTTCTGACTTGGTTGAGTTTATAGAAAATCAAAATAAAGAATTGATTACAATTTCCATTGGTTCAAATATTTCTAATATTAACCTCCTTAATCATAAGTATGATGGAAAGTCGATTTCCGGAAAACAGAATAGAGATTCAATTGTAAATACAGCACTACTCTATTTACATAGCCCATATTTATGGGGAGGAAAAACTCCCTTCGGAATTGATTGTTCTGGTTTTACTCAAGTAGTCTATAAAATCAATGGATACAAGCTTTTAAGAGACGCAAAAGATCAAGCTACACAAGGTGAAACTTTAAGTTTTATAGAAGAATCTAAACCAGGAGATTTAGCTTTTTTTCACAATAAAGAGGATGTGATTGTTCACGTGGGAATAATTCTTATGGACAACCATATTATACACGCAAGCGGAAAAGTAAGAATAGACAGATTAGATCAAACAGGTATTTACAATAATGAAAAAAACACTCACACACATTATCTTAGATACATAAAAAAAATTATCTGATTTATCTGTTTTCTAATTCAGCAACAATAACTTTATATTTATTGTAAGATTCAGTTTCGTCAAGAGCAGAAAAAATATTTCTCAATGTCCTTGCAGCATTTAGATTATCGCTTTCTAACTCAAAAACCTTTTCCAGATATGGAATTGCTTTCTTGTATAAATTTTCTCTTTCAATTTTTAACTCATCATATCTGTTATAGTCAGCGGTAGAAGTTCCTAGAGAATTCATTTCTTCAATCATGGTACCTTCCCTATCAAGAATAAGAGCAGCTGCATTTAAATATGCTTTAGTATAGCCTGAATCAATTTCGATTGCTTTATTATAATACATGATAGCATCATCAAAATTACCTTTATCAGCATTTACAACTCCTAAATTGAAGATTAAATCAACATTGTTGGGTTCGATTTCTAGCGCTTTAGAAATTAGTCTTTGATATTGATCAACTTGACCCATTTCCCATCTAACATTAGATTCAAGAAGAATTAGATTTATATTATTAGAATCAATCAATTTAGCACGCTCTAAATACTCAATTGATTTTTCTAAATTTTCTTGATTTCTATAAATAGCAGCTATTGACCTTAGCATATCAATTTCAACAGATTTAGCCATTTCATCTCTAGGTGACTCATGAGTTCCAATCACATCAACCGAGAAGTCTCTAGATTTCTTATCCTGAAAAACTTGTTCTTTTCCAGATTCTTTTTCAGTAGCAAAATAATTTATAGAAACTCCAGTGTAACCCAGGCTAATCAATCTCTTATAAAAATTTAATGCTGTTGTGTATTCTTCAGCTTCAGTTGCTACTAATGCAGCATTATATAAATAAAGAGTATCTTTTTTGGATACCGTATAAGCCGCCTCTAAATTCTTATATGTATTTTTATAGTTTTCATTTAAAAGTGAAGTCCTTGAATCATCAACAAAAGAATTAAAAAGATTAACGAAAATATCATCAACCTTTGTGGAATAAATTTTTTGACTTGAATCTTCTATTTCTTTAACTTTATTAAAATAATCAATACTTAAAAGTTTGTTTTCGAACGAGCCAGTTCCATTTTGATACTTTGCTAAACCTTTTAAGTAATAATATTTAGACTTGGTTTTGTCATCACTTGTTTCTATTAAACTATTAATTGATTCTAATATTGTAATAGCATTTTCATAGTCCGCAGATTTCACAAGTTTATCAACGGTTTTTAATTCTTTTTTTTGGGAAAAAGTCAATTGAAATATACAAAAAACTAAAAGGGATATAATTATTTTTTTCATTGTTCTAAGTTTGTGTTTTCAGATTCTGTGGATTCAATTTCCTGCTCTTCATCATCTTTTTCGTGTATTACTTTTGCTACAGCAGCAATAGAATCACCATGTTTTAAATTAATTAATTTAACCCCTTGAGTTGCACGTCCCATGACCCTTAAATCTTCAACCGCCATTCTAATAGCGATTCCCGACTTGTTAATAATCATCAATCCGTTAGAATCATCAACATTTTTTATTGCAACAAGATCACCTGTTTTTTCGGTAATAGAAATAGTTTTTACACCTTTACCACCTCTGTTAGTTATTCTATAATCTTCAAGTTTAGATCTTTTTCCATATCCATTTGAACTGACGACCAAAATATTACTCTCCATATCATTCACAGAAACCATTCCTATCACCTCATCTTTATCGTGTTGAAGTCTTATACCTCTGACACCTGATGCATTTCTACCCATTGGTCTCGTTTTTGCTTCTTCAAATCTGATAGCCTTTCCAGATTTTAATGCTAACATAACTTGACTATTACCGTCGGTTAATTTAGCTTCAAGCAATTCATCCTCTTCTTTAATAGTAATAGCATTAATTCCATTTACGCGGGGTCTTGAATATTGTTCAAGAGATGTTTTTTTCACTTGCCCTTTCTTTGTAGCCATAATTACATAATGATTGTTTATGTAATCTTCATCTTTTAAGTCTTTAGTACAGATAAACGCCTTAACTTTATCATCTTGTTCAATATTAATCAAGTTTTGAATTGCTCTACCCTTAGATGTTTTGCTTCCTTCAGGGATTTCATATACTCTCATCCAAAAACATTTACCTTTTTGAGTAAAGAACAGCATATATTGGTGATTAGTACCGACAAATAAGTCCTCAAGAAAATCTTCGTTTCTTGTTGTTGATGCTTTTTGACCAACTCCTCCTCTATTTTGAACTTTATACTCGTCTAAAGATGTTCTTTTGATATAACCAGCGTGTGAAATTGTTATAACAACTTTTTCGTCTGGAATCATATCTTCAATTGACAAATCTCCTCCAGAGTATTCAATAACTGACCTTCTCTCATCTCCGTATTTTTCCCTGATTTCATTAAGTTCTTCTGAAATAATATTCATTCTTCTATCCTCATTTGAAAGAATATCCTTTAAGTTTTCAATTAATTTTTTAATTTCTTCATATTCACTTCTTAGTTTATCTTGCTCTAAACCAGTAAGTTGTCTCAAACGCATCTCTACAATAGCCTTAGCCTGAATTTCAGAAAGCTTGAATTTTTTAATCAAATTATCACGTGCATCTTCGGCATTCTTTGAAGCCTTAATTAGTGCGATAACCTCATCAATGTTATCTGAAGCAATAATTAAACCTTCTAGAATATGACATCTATCTTCAGCTTTTTTTAATTCAAATTTTGTTCTTCTAACTACAACATCATGTCTGTGTTCAACAAAATGCTTAATCATATCTTTTAGATTAAGCATTTGAGGTCTACCCTTAACAAGGGCAATTGTATTAACACTAAATGAAGATTGAAGAGGACTGTACTTAAATAACTTATTAAGAACAATATTTGGAATTGCATCTCTTTTTAAAACAAATACTATTCTCATACCATTTCTATCTGATTCATCTCTAATAGTTGAAATACCTTCTAGCTTTTTGTCGTTTACCAAATCAGCTATTTTTTTGATCATATCAGCTTTATTTACCTGATAAGGAATTTCAGTTACAATTATTGACTCTTTGCCATCAACTTCTTCAATTTCAGCCTTACCTCTCATCACAACCTTACCTCTTCCAGTATGAAATGCCTCCCTAACACCTTCGTATCCATGAATAATACCGCCTGTAGGGAAATCTGGAGCTTTTACAAATTGCATAAGACCATCAATGTCAATCGAATTGTCCTTAATATACTCAAGGGTTCCATCTATGACTTCAGTTAAATTATGGGGTGGGATATTTGTAGCCATACCAACAGCAATACCAGAAGCTCCATTAACTAGTAAGGCAGGAATCTTAGTTGGTAAAACAGTGGGCTCTTTTAATGTATCGTCAAAGTTTAATTTATAATCAACCGTATCTTTTTCAATATCAGAAAGCATCTCTTCTGAAATTTTTTGCATTCTTGCCTCAGTATATCTCATTGCTGCAGGACTGTCTCCATCAACGGAACCAAAATTACCTTGACCATCAACAAGCATGTATCTAAGGCTCCAATCTTGAGCCATTCTCACCATAGTATCATAAATAGCAGAATCACCATGCGGGTGATATTTACCCATAACTTCACCTACAATTCTTGCAGATTTTTTGTGCGCTGATGAAGCTTTTACACCTAGGTCGTGCATTCCATACAACACTCTTCTATGTACAGGTTTCAAACCATCTCTTACGTCGGGAAGTGCTCTAGAAACAATGACAGACATTGAATAATCAATGTATGCCGATTTCATTTCATCCTCAATATTAATAGGTACTAATTTTTCGCCATCATTCATAATAAAAAAATAGTTTAATTATATCATATAAATAGTAGTTTACAAATATATAAATTTAGATGCATTATTTATGCTAGAATCATAAGCCGAAAAGTATAATTTATTAACAATTATTTGTATGTAAATATTAATACATTATAGTGTTGTTTTAAAAAATCTTTATGATTATTTTTATAAAAATTATTTTTATGGATGATAATTTTTCTCCAAGAGTTAAAGACGTTATAACTTACAGTAAAGAAGAGGCCTTAAGACTAGGTCATGATTTTATTGGAACTGAACACCTTGTATTAGGTTTAATCAGAAATGGTGAAGGTAAAGCAATTGATATATTAAACTTTCTTGGAATTGATCTAAACGAGTTAAGAAGAAAAATTGAATCACTTAATCCCATCAATTTTGATAATGAAATAAAAGAATCCACAAAAAAAAACCTCCACCTTACTAGACAGGCTGAACGCGCTCTAAAAACAACTTTTTTAGAGGCAAAGCTTTTCCAAAGCTCAATTATTAATACTGCTCACTTACTCTTATGTATTCTCAGAAATGAGAATGATCCAACTGCTAAGATTTTCAATAACATGGAAATAAATTATAATGTTGTCAAGGATGAGTATAAATCTATAATTGGAAAAGATGATTTTTCTGACGAATCTTCAGAAAGTAGTGATGGATCTGAATTTGAAGAGATTAAATATCCTCAAATTACAAAAACAAAATCTAAATCAAACAAAAAATCCAAAACACCCGTTCTTGACAATTTTGGCAAAGATCTCACATCTATGGCTGAAAATGATAAACTTGACCCTATCATCGGAAGAGAAGTAGAAATTCAAAGAGTTTCTCAAATACTAAGTAGGAGAAAGAAAAATAACCCTTTGCTTATAGGAGAGCCTGGTGTTGGAAAATCAGCTATTGCTGAAGGTCTTGCAATTAGAATAATAAAAAAGAAGGTATCCAGAGTACTATACAACAAAAGAATCATTTCATTAGACCTGGCAAGTTTAGTCGCTGGAACTAAATACAGAGGACAATTTGAAGAAAGAATGAAGGCTGTCATGAATGAGTTAGAAAAAAACTCTGATATTATTCTTTTTATTGATGAAATTCATACCATAGTTGGTGCAGGTGGAGCAACTGGAAGTCTTGATGCTTCAAACATGTTTAAACCTGCCCTAGCAAGAGGTACCATTCAATGTATCGGAGCAACTACTCTAGATGAATATAGAAATTCTATCGAGAAAGACGGGGCATTAGAGAGAAGATTCCAAAAAATCATTGTTGAACAAACAAACGAGGAGGAAACTCTAGAAATATTAAAAAATATTAAAGAAAAATACGAAGATCATCATAACGTAATTTACACTGATGAAGCACTTCTTGCATCTGTAAAACTTACCTCAAGGTATATGACCGACAGGTATTTACCTGATAAGGCGATTGATGCTTTGGATGAAGCTGGCTCAAGAGTACACATAACCAATTTAAATGTACCACAACATATTGATGAATTAGAGGCTGAGTTAGAAGACATAAAACTAAGTAAAAACAACGCAGTAAAGAACCAAAAATATGAAGAGGCTGCCAGCTTTAGGGACAAAGAAAAAATAATTGAAAACAAACTTAGTTCTGCACAAGCACAATGGGAAGATGAATGCAAAAAAAATAAAGAAATTGTTAATGAGGAAAGCATCGCTGACGTTGTATCAATGATGACAGGTATTCCCTTAAATAAACTAAAACAATCAGAAAGTAATAAATTATCTAAACTTACTTCAATTGTTAAAAAAAATATCATTGGTCAGGATAAAGCAATTGATAAAGTAGTAAAATCTATTCAGCGAAATCGAGCTGGATTAAAAGACCCTAAGAAACCTATTGGTTCATTTATATTTCTTGGACAAACTGGTGTGGGTAAAACTCAATTAGCAAAAACCCTAGCCAAAGAATTATTTGATAGTGAAGAAGCATTAATCAGAGTTGATATGAGCGAATACATGGAAAAATTTGCTGTTTCTAGATTAATCGGTGCACCTCCCGGTTATGTTGGATATGAAGATGGAGGACAACTTACAGAAAAAATTAGAAGAAAGCCATACGCGGTAGTGTTGCTTGATGAAATTGAAAAGGCCCATCCAGATATATTCAACATGCTATTACAAGTTTTAGACGATGGTTTTCTCACAGATAGTCTTGGAAGAAAGATTGATTTTACAAATTGTGTTATCATAATGACATCAAATATCGGGGTAAAAAAAATTCAAGATTTTGGTTCAGGTGTTGGTTTTGGCACCACAGCAAAAAAATCTCAAGAAGAATCATTCACAAGAAAAACTATTATAAATGCTCTACAAAAGAAGTTTGCACCCGAGTTTCTAAATAGAATTGATGAAGTAATAATTTTCAATGCACTTTCAAAAGAAAACATTCACAAAATAATTGATATTGAATTATCTAAATTATATCAAAGAATCGACGAATTAGGTTACAAGATAAAATTAAGTAAAGAAGCCAAGGACTTTTTAGCCGAAAAAGGATATGATAAAAAATATGGTGCTAGACCTCTAAAAAGAACAATCCAAAAACATGTAGAAGACTTAATAGCTTCAGAAATACTAAATTCTATGATCAATGAAGGAGATACTATAAATATTGATCATTCATCTGGAAAAGAAGAATTAAGTATTAAGATTCAAAATAAAAGAGAATCTAAAACATCAAAAAAATAAACCTACACTACTCTTCTATTTCTCTTTAAAAATTTTGAAACTTTAATTATATCATTATGAAAAACTCTATCAGATGATATTTTTGGATGAATTTTTCTTATAGTTGAAATAAATTCGTCTAATAAATCTGATGCTTTATGATTATTAAACTCTTTTGCTTGAATAGCAGTTATTAATTCAATAGCAAAAATTTCGTAAAGATTATTTATGATATCTCTCAATTGATTTGCTCCATTTGCACCCATACTTACATGATCTTCTTGTCCATTTGATGAAGTGATAGAATCAATGCTTGAGGGAGTTGCCAATTGTTTATTTGCACTAACTAAACTAGCAGATGTGTATTGAAGAATCATTAACCCTGAATTAAGCCCTGGATCATTTATCAAAAAAGGTGGCAATCCTCTTTTCCCTGACATTAGATTAAAAACCCTTCTTTCAGAAATACTACCAAGCTCTGATATAGAAATCTTAAGGAAATCTATTGCGTAAGCCAGAGGTTGGCCGTGAAAATTCCCTCCAGAAATAATTTTATCCTCTTTTACAAATATTATCGGGTTGTCAGTAACTGAGTTAATCTCTGTATTTATTATTTGTAAAATATAATTTAATGTTTCTTGCGTGGCCCCGTGAACTTGTGGTATACATCTAAAGGAGTAAGGGTCTTGAATAGTATCTTTTTTAATTCTTTCTGTTTCACCACCCTTTAAATTATTAATAATTGATTTTGAGACATTTATTTGACCCCTATATGGTCTTACTTCAGAAATTAAATAATTAAATGGTGATAGATTGCATCTGAAAGCATCAATCGAAATACTTGAGATTAGATTGGCATATTCAGAAATATTGAATGAATGAATAACAGAATTAATCAACGATGCCAACATATATTGAGTGCCATTAATTAAAGCTAATCCCTCTTTAGATCCAAGTTTAAGTGGTTTAAGATTAAATTTATTTAGTATTTCAGTAGATTCATATACTTCACCATTATATTCCACCTCGCCTAATCCAATTAGAGGGAGTGATAAATGGGATAATGGTGAAAGATCTCCAGAAGCTCCTAATGATCCGTATTTATAAATAATCGGATGTATGTTATTATTATAAAAGAAAAGAAGTCTTTCAATAGTTTCAATCTTAACCCCACTGTATCCCTTTGAAAGTGATATTATTTTCAATAAAATCATTAACCTAACTATTTCTGAATCTACTTTATCTCCTATACCACAAGCATGTGATTTCAACAGATTAGTTTGCAGTTGAACTAAATCATTTTCATCAATTTTGAAATTGTGAAGATCACCAAAACCTGTATTTACTCCATAGTAACTTTCAGTAGAATCGATAATCTTTTTTTCTAAATAAGCTCTAGAATTATTTATTTTATCAATTGTTGAATGTTCAATTGAAAGATTTAAATCTTCATTAATAATTTTATTTATATCATTAAATGAAACATTATTATTGTTTATGATGAATGAACTCATTTAGGTTATTTTGATTTAAAATTAGTTAAATTTGAATTTAATTAAAATTTTATGAAAAAAGCTCTAGAAAATATAATTTATCCACTATTAATATTGGTATTTTTTTCTTGTCATGAAGATAAAATAATTGTTTCTGGTAAAATTGAAAACTCTGTAAACGATTCGTTAAATATATATGCCAATGGTTTAGGTCAGAAAATCATGGTCAAGGAAGGGGTCTTTAATTTTGAATTAGATTTCCCAGAAGGTTATTATAATTTAAAACATGGTAATGAAGTGATGAATATATACCTGTCAGGTGGAAAAATTGAAATTTTATTTGATTATGAAAATTTTGACGAATCTATTATGTTTAATGGGGATTTTTCTAACGAGAATTTATTCTTGAAGGAAAAATTTTTATATGAAGAAAAAAATAGCTTAAAGTCTTCAGAACTATTCTCGTTGGATGAAGACGAATTTTTAAATAAAATCAGTGAAATCTTTGATTCAAGAAATAGTTTAATTGATTCATATGAAAAAAGAAATAGCGCTTTAAATAAAGATTTTAAACAATTTGAAAAGAAAGATTTAGAACATAGAAATAATTATTATTTACTTAATTACGAGTCTGCGTACTCATATTTTAAAAAGTCTAAACCAATAATAAAGAGCAATAAATTTAATATAGAGAATAATATCAATTATTTAGATAATGAACTCTTTCTTAACTCCTCATACTACAGAAGTATTGTGGTCAGTTATTTTTTGGATATGGATAAGATAAATGATGGGGAAATTTCACATTTTGAAAAACTAATCAAAAGTAAATCCGAAGACATAAAAAATAATATTTCTTCTCAAGCAAAATATTTTTTAAGTACAGAATTAAATAATATTGAAGGGTTTTATGACATTTTGTTAAGTCTTTCTAGTAAGAAAAAAACAATTGAGGAATTAGATGAGATTTATAATAATATCAATAATATTTTAACCGGAAAACCCTCCCCTCAATTTTATGATTATGAAAACCATGCAGGTGGAAGTAATTCTTTAAATGATTTTCTAGGAAAATATATCTACATTGATGTGTGGGCAACATGGTGTGGACCATGCATTAGAGAAATACCATCGTATGAAGCAATTCAAAAAAAATTTAAAGAAAATAATATTTCATTTTTAAGCATTTCTATTGATGAAAAAGACGGAAAAGTTTATAATTATGATAAATGGGTTCAATATGTAAAAGAAAATAATCTTAGTGGAGTTCATTTATTTGCAGATAATGCATGGAATTCTGAATTTATAAAAGCATATAATATAAATTCTATACCAAGATATTTGTTGTTAGATATTGATGGTACAATTATAACTTCCGATGCTCCAAGACCCTCAGATAGCGAATTATCTCAAAAAATTAAATCTCTTAAACATATAAATTGTAATGAAGAAAACTGCATTATATGAAAAACATAATCTTTTAAAAGCCAAATTAATTGACTTTGCAGGATATTTGATGCCTGTTCAATATGAAGGGGTAACAAAGGAACATTTGGCTGTAAAAAATAATGTGGGCGTTTTTGATGTTTCACATATGGGTGAATTTTATGTTCATGGGGATGAGGCTGAAACTTTCCTACAATCTGTTCTAAGTAACGATATTAGTAAAATAGCTAAAGGACAAGCTCAGTATAATTGTATCCCTAATGATGTTGGTGGGATCGTTGACGACCTAATATTGTATAAATTTGAGAACAACAGATATATGATGGTTGTAAATGCATCAAATATTGAAAAAGATTTAGATTTTTTAAATAAAAAAAATAATTTTAACGCGCAGATAATTAATGTCTCTGATACCTACTCTTTAATTGCTATCCAAGGTCCAAATGCGTTACAGGTTATTGATCCAATTTTTAATTTTAATTTAAATGAAATAAAATACTATCATTTTGAGTATTATGATGGTATTATAGTTTCTAACACTGGATATACAGGTTGTGGTGGTTTTGAAATATATTGTAAAAATGAAATTGCCAAAAACATGTGGGCTAAAATTTTTGAGTATGGCAAAAAATATGACATAAAACCAATTGGTTTAGCTGCAAGAGATACCCTTCGTCTTGAAATGGGATTCTGTTTATATGGCAATGATATTGATGAAACCACCTCACCAATTGAAGCTGGTCTTTCTTGGATTACAAAAACTAATAAGAAATTCACATCTAGTGAAATATTTAAAAAGCAAAAGATCCAGGGGGTTAAAAGAAAATTAATTGGTTTTACAATGGAAGAAAAAGCAATTCCAAGAAAAAACTACGATATATTAAATCAAGATAATGAAATCATTGGAGCAGTAACATCTGGAACAATGTCTCCTTCACTCAATATTGGTATTGGTTTGGGTTATGTTAAAGTTGAATATTCAAAACCTGGAATGGAAATATTTATTCAAATAAGAAAAAATATTAAAAAAGCTCTGATTGTAAAACCACCTTTTAAATAAAAACATGGGAAGAGCATTTGAATTTAGAAAGGCCAGAAAAATGAAAAGATGGTCGGCCATGAGTAAAGCCTTTACAAGGATTGGTAAAGATATTGTAATTGCTGTTAAAGAGGGTGGTCCTGATCCTGATTCAAATTCAAAACTAAGAGCTGTAATACAAAATGCTAAATCTGTCAATATGCCAAAAGATAATATTGATAGAGCTATCAAAAGAGCTTTTGATAAGTCTCTGGGAAATTACAAAGAAATATTATTTGAAGGTTATGCACCTTACGGGGTTGCAATCCTAGTGGAAACAGCTACCGATAATAATACTAGAACTGTCGCCAATATTAGAAGTTATTTTAATAAATGTAATGGTAATTTGGGGACTTCTGGCTCGGTGATTTTTATGTTTGATCACACCTGTAACTTTAGAATTGAAAAACAAAATATTGATATTGAAAATCTTGAATTTGACCTTATTGATTTTGGTGTAGAAGAAGTTTTTGAGGATGAATATGGAATATTAATTTATGGACCTTTTGATAGTTTTGGTGAAATTCAAAAAGCATTAGAATCAAAGGAAATACAAATAATTTCATCCGGGTTTGATAGGATACCAAATAATCTTAAAAATGTGAATGAGGAAGAAAGGTCAGAAATTGAAAAACTATTAGAAAAAATTGAAAATGATGATGATGTTCAAAATGTTTTTCACAACATGAATGGTTAGTTTTTTTTATAAAAACTATATTCCTTAACCTTTCCAACAACTCCATGAAAATAGCTTTCTATATAATTAAAGTCTGATTCTTTATTACCTGAAGGGTAAAATGGTTCTGAGATTAAAGTTTTTTTATTTTTAAAATCAAGAGTCATTAGGAAAATAGGCACTTTTGATTGTAGTGCTATATAATAAAACCCAGATTTTAGTTTTTCTACCTTTTTTCTAGTACCCTCAGGAGCAAGAGATAATCGAAATTCATCTTTTGAATTAAATATATTTACTATTTGTTTAACCAAATTATTGCTGGATTTACGGTCAACAGGGACTCCCCCAGTCCATCTCAAGATTATGTTTAAAGGAAAAATAAATAGTTCTTTCTTTGCAAGATAATTAGATTTAAAACCTATTGAACCTCTAATTAAAATCCCTAAATAAAAGTCTAACCAATGAGTATGTGGAACAGTGATTATAACAGCTTTTTTTATGATGTCTTTAGATAAAGTTTTATTACCTGTAATTTTCCATCCAATTAATTTTAAAATGAGCCTATATAACGTCTTTTTCACTGAAAATTTTTATTGCTTTTTTAAGATCATCTTCTGTGTCAATACCTACAAACATTTCATCAGAAATAATCATTTTAATTTTGATATTATTTTCAATCAGTCTTAACGCTTCTATTTTTTCAGATTTCTCCAAATCTCCAATACTCAATTTAGAAAATTCTAGCAAAGATTCTTTTCTAAAAGCGTAAACACCAATATGTTTATTAGCAACTGAAGTATTAATGTTTCTTTTAAAAGGGATGGGATATCGAGAAAAGTAAATAGCATTATTAGCTTTATCAGTGATTACTTTCACATTGTTTGGATTGTTTAATTCTAAATCATCAGAAATAGGTGTCATTACTGAAACTATTCCTACAGACTTGTCAAAATCGTTTTTAAATACATTTATAATTAATTTTATAGTTTTTGCATTTATAAAGGGTTCATCACCTTGAACATTAATAATTATATCAGCATTAATATCAGATGCAACACCTGCTATCCGATCAGTTCCAGTTTGATATTGATTTTTATCAAATAAAAATTTGATTTGGTTATTTTTTAATTCTTTTAAAATTTCTTCGCTGTTTGTAACGACTAAAACATCATCAAAGAGACTAGAATTCTTTGTTGCCTCATATGTTCTTCTTATTAATGTTTTTCCACAAATATCTCTTAATAGTTTATTTGGAAGTCGGGTAGAATTCAACCTTGCAGGAATAACGGCAATAATTTTCATACCTCTAAATTACTATTTAATGATTAATATCATTGATTAAAACCAATAAGATGTAATTTATTTTTAGCTCTTGTTACAGCTGTATATAGCCATCTTAAAAAATCTTCATCCATACCATTTGGTAAGTATGGATATTCCAGAAATATTGATTCCCATTGACCGCCTTGTGACTTGTGACATGTAAACGAATAAGCAAATTTAACCTGAAGAGCATTAAAAAAACTATTATTTTTTACAGCTAAATGTCTTTTATATTTTGTTTTTACATTCATATAGTCTTTTAAAATTTCTTGATATAACTTATTCATTGTATTAAAATCTAACGCGGAACTATTTATGTATAATGAATCGAGAATTAAAACAGTTTCCAAATGATCGATTTTTGGATAATCTACCATTGAAATTTTTACCTCCGCAAATTTAAATCCATAAAGATGTTTGATATTGTGAATTTCTTCTATTTTAATTATGTCTCCATTTGCAATAAATCCAATATCTCTTTTATTATTCAGCCAAAAATAGTTGTTCTTGATAACCATTAATAAATCACCAATATTTATTGTGTTATCGTTGTTTAATATTTTATCTCTTACGGCTTGATTATAAAGATTAGCTCTTTTATTTGACCTTACAATTAGAGCAGTTTCGTCTAGCCCGTATATAGTGTAGGAATCTTGGATTAAATTCATTAAATGTTCTCCATCTTCAACATGAACAATATCATTAAAGGGATCAAAATTAAAGCTTATATCATCATAAAAATCATTTTCAATTTTATTTCTTATTGATGTGGCATAAGAAAGGATTCCTGATTCTTTTTCTTGTCTAACAACATCTATAAGTTCAATTGCTGTAGTTTCTTTATTATACTCTTTTTCTAAATAATCCCTATCAAGAGCATATGAAATTTTTGAATTTACTGGAGGTAATTGAGCAGTATCGCCAATTATTAATAACTTACACTTAAATCCTGAATAAACATATTTTACTATGTTATCAAGCAAGGATTGTGAAAATAAGCCGATTCCATCATTTCTGCTAGTGCTAATCATTGAAGCCTCATCAACAACAAATAATGTGTTCTTATGCTTATTTACTTTTAGTTTAAATTCTAAATTTCCAGAAAAATTATTTTTTGTAAAAAAAATTTCTTTATGAACAGTAAAAGCTTCTTTATTACAATAGGAAGAAATCACCTTTGCTGACCTTCCAGTAGGAGCTAATAGAATAACACTTTTTTTTATTTTCCATAAATTTTTGACAATATTCGAAATTATGTATGTTTTTCCTGTTCCCGCATATCCTTTTAAAAGGAAAATTTCATTTTTTCTCTTACTGTGTATAAAAGTAATTATTTTGTCAAGAGCTAATTCCTGGTTTTGATTTAATTGATTTTGGAGGTTTTTTTTTATTATTTCTGAGAGATTAGCCTCCATTTTACATTTAAATTAGAATATCAAATATATAAATGTTTTTTGTTGTCAATGATTTTTACAAATAAAAAAAAATTGTAGTTTTGTTAATCTCGAAAACACTGATAAACAATGATGAAAATCCTTCTTTTCTTGTCTCCATTTATTGCAATTGGAATAGTATACTACATTAAAACTAGAATGCAAGATAAACACAAACCTTATGTATTAGGAAGTTTATGGATACTAATTCTGATATTTGCTTCCCTTCTCTTTACTTCTATTTATAATGAGATAAAATTTGATGAGGTAAAAAATGCCAGATATCAAGTAGTAATAAAAAATCTAAAAGATATTAGGGATACTCAACTTGCTCACAGGACAGTAAAAGGTGTATTTCAAAATAATTGGGATAGCTTAGTCAAATTTGTTGAAATTGATTCCTTTATCATTACTCAAAGAAGAGACTCTAGCGTTCTTGACAAAGAAATGACAAAAAGATATGGTGGGGTTAAAACTTACAAGGATATTGTCATTGTTGATACATTAGGATTTGTTTCTGTGAAAGACTCTTTATTTGGATTTGATAATAGATATAAAACAATGATGTACGTTCCATTTTCAAAAAATGATGACACAAAATTTGAGCTTAAGGCAGGATTTTTAAATCAAAATGGTATTGATATACCTGTATTTGAAGCATTGGTTAAAAAGAGAGTTATTCTTCATGACCAATCATTAAATCTTATTTTAAAAGAAAATCAGGTACAATCAGTTGATGGAGTTAACGGAGCTTCTTTAAAAATTGGATCAATGGATGAAGTAAACACCAATGGTAATTGGCCAAAAAACTATTCAAAAGATAAATAATTCAGTTAACTATAATAATAGCTCATCTCTGGTCATTCATATAAATGATAACTGGGTGGTTTTTTGTTTGTTCAGTAAAACCAAGTTGATTGATCTAAATAAGGTAAATTTTTTACACGAAAAGAAATCTGCATTTATATTAAAGACTATAAAAAAATATTTGAAATCATTTTCAAAAAAAAACACTCCTATTAAGGTAAAGCTCATATATTACAATAAATCATCTGCACTGGTTCCTCACTATCTATTTGATGACAAAAATTCCTTAAATTATTTAAAATATAACACAAGAATTCAAATAAATGATTTGGCTGCAAATGATTTGATTTTAGAAGATCAAATTAATAATGTATATATTCCCTATACGGATATCAACAATTATATTTTTGAGAAATTCAAGGCATTTGATTTTTATCATTATTCATCCGTTTTACTTGAAAAGCTTTCAAATGAACTTACAGATAACTTTTCACAGAAAGTTTTTTTAAATATTAATAACAGTTTTATTGATATACTATATTTTAAAAACAAACAATTAATATTTTTTAATTCGTTTGATTATAAATCTAAGGAAGATATACTCTATTACCTACTATTTACTTTTTTAGAATTAAGTCTAAACCCTGATAATATTCATTTAGTATGTTGTGGTCTTATTGATTTGGATTCTGAATTATACGTGCTTTTGTATAATTATATTCGAAACATTGAATTATTAGAATTTCAAGAAATTGAAGGAATTGAATCTAATATTCTAAAGTCAAATGTTTTGTTAAGTAGTTTTCAATGAGAATAATTTCTGGAAAATTTAAAGGAAGAAGAATCAAGATTTCAAAGAATTTACCCATTCGCCCTACTACTAATCTTGCAAAAGAAAGCATATTCAATATAATTTCGAATAAAATTGATTTTAATAGCTTAAAAGTTCTTGATTTATTTACAGGATCTGGAATGATAGGCTTAGAGTTCATTTCAAGAGGTTCTGATGTAACTTTCGTTGAAAATAATATTAAGTGTGTTAAACACGTTTCTAACACATTGAATATTCTTAGTCTTAATTCAAAAATAATTAATAAGGATGTTTTTAAATATCTTATAAATTGTGATGATAAATATGATTTAATCTTTGCTGACCCACCGTATTCTCTTAAGATTGAAAACTATGAGAAATTGATTAAGTTAAGTACAGAAAATACACTAAAAAATTCTAATGGGTTATTTATTTTAGAACATTATAAGAAAAATGATTTTAGTCAACATTATAATTTTTTTGAAATGCGCAGCTATGGTGATTGCTCTTTTACATTTTTTAAACAAAAAAGCGGGTAATACCCGCTTTTCAGTGAATCTATAAGCCGAATTCTGTACTTTTTTAAAAGTTCTTGTCATTTATCTTGATATATAGTTACCTATATATTCTAGCTGCCTACCCTCCAACATTGAACGTACAATTCTCAAAAGCTGGTTTACATGGCATTTCACCGCACAGAGTTTACATGATTTCACTACAGCATTACCTGTACATTCTTTCTGTTGCACTTTTCCTAACCTTTCAGTTGATGGCCGTTAACCATTGTGCTGTACTGTGGTGTTCGGACTTTCCTCTATATAATAGCGACAAGACGATTCACACTGCAAATATATGAATGTTAATATATATACATAATTAAAAGATTTATTTGACAAAAAAATCTTGTCATTTTCCTATATTTAGGATGACATTTAATTCTCTAAATGATATGAGTAATTTTTTGGTTTCTGCAAGAAAATACAGACCTATTAACTTCAAAGATGTTGTTGGTCAGGAAACAATTACAACTACTCTAAAAAATGCTATTACAAATAATAAGTTAGCTCAAGCGCTGTTATTTACTGGCCCAAGAGGTGTAGGAAAAACAAGTTGTGCTAGGATTGTTGCAAGAGAAATAAACGGTTTTGAAATCAATGATGATAATTCTTATAATATTTTTGAGCTGGATGCTGCATCTAACAATGGAGTAGAAGGAATTAGAAATCTAATTGATCAGACCAGGATTCCACCTCAAACCGGCAAGTATAAAGTTTATATTATTGATGAAGTACACATGCTGTCATCTGGAGCATTTAATGCTTTTTTGAAAACTTTAGAAGAACCACCTGCTCATTGTATTTTTATTCTAGCAACAACAGAAAAACACAAAATTATACCAACAATTCTTTCAAGATGTCAAATTTATAATTTTAAAAGAATAACAAATAATGATATAGTTAAACATCTTAAAAATATTTGTGAATTAGAGAAAATAGAAAGTGATGATGATGCATTAATTCAAATCGCTAACAAATGTGATGGAGCTATGAGGGATGCGTTACAACTTTTTGATAAAGTTGTTGGTGTCAATAAAAAAATAACCTCAGAAATGGTCTTAGAAAATCTCAATACTGTAAGTTTTGAAAATTACCTAGAGATTATAAGTGCTATAAAAGAAAAAGACATCCCAAACTTAATCAATCTTACCAACGCAATACTAGATATGGGTATTTCGGGTGACTTATTAATCTCAGGCATCTCGTCATTCTACAGAGACATTTTGGTTAGCAAAAATGAATCATCTCACAAACTTTTAAATTATGATGAGTCTAAAGTTAAAATTTTGATTGAATTGGGGTCAAAGATTGATTATAACACCATTATTGAATATTTAAATATACTTAATGAGGCTGAAATAAATTTTCAAAAAAGTTTAAATCAAAGGTTATTAATTGAATTAACGGTTTTAAAAATTTCATCACTTGAGCTTGACGACAAAAAAAAAAAATTTAAATATCAATTAATACCAGTATCAAATTTTCAGAATCAAGTATTTAGGGAGCACCAATCAAAAGTTAAAATACAGAAGAAAAAAAAACCAATTGCAAACATAAATGCTGAAGAGTTTGAAACCTCTACCCTTTCCCTTAAAAGTTTGGAAAAGGAAAAGTCAGAAATTGATCATAAAGTAGTAGATGATGAAATTTATGATGAAAAAAATATTTCACTTGAAGATATAATTGAGATATGGGATGAATACGCTAAAATTCAAGAAGACAAAGGAAAGTATAATATAGCATCAATTCTAAGAATTTCAACTCCTAGTTTTGAAAAAAACACAATCATATACACTGTCCCAAATAACACAACATCATTGGAAATTGACTTAGAAAAACAACAATTACTTTTATTTTTTAGAACAAAGCTAAAATCAAAAATAAATTTAACTGTAAATGTTGACAAAAAAATAGAAAATAAAAAAGCATACACTAACAAAGAGAAATTTATGCTACTAAAGGAAAAAAACCCTTTAATTAATAATTTAAAAAATGAATTTAAATTGTCTATCTAAGCAGTTGACCTTCATTTTTATTTAAATGAATATGTCTTATAACTCCATCTGCTAATCCAATTCTTGGGACTATGAACGATTTTGATTTTGAATATTTTAATGACTTCAAATATATATTTATAGCCGGAATTATAACATCTGCTCTATCCGCATTTAATTGAAGCTTAAAAATCCTGTCTTCAAAAGACATGCTCTTTACAAGCAAATTGATTTCTTCTAATTCATTAATGCTGATTACTTCATTTATATTTTTTTTAGAAATTTTTAAAATTTTACTGGCATTTCCACCTGAACCTATAACAACAATATTTTTATAAAGATTAGAATTATTTTCAATCCAGTTTTTAAAATTATGCCACGAGATGTCTTTAGTAATATTATTTAAAGTCCTTACTGTTCCAATTTTAAATGATTTTGTATCAATGATTTTGTTTTTAGAAATTAGATTTAACTCAGTACTTCCGCCTCCAACATCAACATACAGGTAATTATTTGTTAAATTTTCAATACTATTTAAAAAAACATTAGCAATCATTAATGCCTCTTTTTTTCCTGAAATTAAATCAATTTTAATGTTTAATTTTTTAAAAATATCTTCAATAATTTTAGTTGAATTCACTGCCTCTCTCATTGCAGAGGTTGCTACTGCCTTAAACATATAAACCTCATGAATTTGCATTAAAATTTTAAAAGCTTTTAAGGTTTTTTGAAGTTTTTTTAATTTCTTATCTGAAATTTTTCCTTTAGAAAATACATCCTCACCCAATCTTAAAGGAACTCTAACAAGACTTATTTTTTTAAATTTTGTGTCGGTTTTATTTATCCTAATGCTTGTAATGAGTAATCTAACAGCATTGGATCCTATATCAATTGCTGCTAGCTTATGTATATTTTTCATACTTAAGGACTTAATCTATCAATTTTCCAAAGATTATTTACAAGTTTATATCTTATTCTATCGTGTAATCTATTTTTTCCTCCTTGCCAAAATTCATATTCAACCGGATTCACAATAAATCCACCCCAATTTTCAGGTCTGGGAATATCTTTATTTTCAAATTCCTGAGTAAGTGAGTTAAATTTTTCAATAAGAAAATCTTTAGACGGAATCACTGAGCTTTGTCTTTCCGAAACTAATGCTCCTATTTGACTTCCTTTAGGTCTTGAATTAAAATAATTAGAACTTATATCTTCATTGGTTTTTTTAGCATGTCCTTTTATAATAACCTGTCTTTCAAAATCCTCCCAAAAAAAGGAAATTGAAACTTTATTATTGTTTTCAATTGAAGTTGCCTTATTGCTATTGTAATTTGTAAAAAAAATAAAGCCCTCATTTGAGAAAAATTTTAGCAGGACAATACGGGCATTTGGATACCCATTAGAATCTATTGTTGATAATGTCATCGCATTTACCTCTGATTTACTATTATTTGATTTTACTTCATTAAACCAATTATCAAATAATATAAATGGACTAGATGGTAAATTAACTTCATCAAGACTATTTTGTGTGTATGACTTCCTTAAATCACTTATATCTCTAAGCATAATGCAAATTTAACTAATAAATATTCTTAATTCTAAACTTGTATCTTTTTTCCTTCCTCTGATAAAATAACATTATCAAAAATTACTTTCACTTCTTTTAAAAAATTTGAATAATCATCATATCTAGATGAAAAATGACCAATTAATAATTGTTTAACAGCACCTTTATTTGCAAGATTTGCAGCATCTGTGGTTGTTGAATGTAATGTTGAAAGGGCTTTGTCTTTATCCTTTTCAAGAAATGTAGTTTCACAATATAATAGATCAACACATTTAATATAATCAGCTAACTTATCAAAATAAGCTGTGTCACTGCAGTAGGCAAATGACTTTGATTTAGGCCCTTCAGTCGTAACCTTTAAATAATCTATTTCTTCACCATCTTGATTTAAAACATTTTCAGATTTAGTTAATTTATTGAAATAAACCTTGTCGATTTTAAATTCAATAGCCTTTTTAAGTAACAATTTTCTTCTTTTTTTCTTTTCTTCAATACGAAAGCCATTTGTATATACAGAATGTTTTAAAGGAAAAGCTGTAATTATAAAATTAAAATCTTCAAAAATGATCTTTTCACTTTGATTATTTAAAGATTTGAGTTCTAAATCATAGTTTANTCTCATCTTTGAATGCTTAATATGTGATTGAATAATTTTTAAAACAGAAGTTGGACAATATACAATTAACTTTTTATCTCTTTTAAGAAGTGAAAGTGTAGAAATTAATCCAATTAATCCAAAATAATGATCTCCATGTGCATGACTTATCAATATAATATCAATTTTTGAAAGTTTGATCTTATACTTTCTTAACTGATGCTGTACGCCTTCACAACAATCAATTAAAATATTAGAATTTGAAATATTTAATANTAAAGAAGTTGAATACTTCCCAAGCTTNGGAATTGCACCTTGAGATCCTAAAACTGTTAAATTCAACGGTCAAAATTTTTCNNAGCAAGTAAATAGATCACAGCCATTCTGATAGCAACTCCATTTTCAACCTGTTCCAATATTATAGAATTATTGGANTCGGCAACTTCACTAGTAATCTCAACNCCTCTGTTTATAGGTCCAGGATGCATAATTACTATTTCNTTNTTTATTTTATNNAATCTNTCCATAGTCAAACCANAATNCTTTTTATATTCTCTTACNGATGGGAAAAAGCTATCTGACATTCGTTCATTTTGAAGCCTTAGCATATTAGCNACATCACACCATTCTAAGGCTTTATCTAAATTAGTCTCNACCTTTACTCCAAAATCTNTGAGATANTTAGGNATAAGTGTNTTAGGTCCNCATACTTTTATGTTTGCACCTTGNAATTGAAGNGCAAATATATTTGATAAAGCAACTCTACTNTGAATNATATCTCCAACAATNAGAATATTTTTGTNTCTTAAATCACCNATTTCTTGCCTCATTGAATATGAATCNAGAAGAGCTTGGGTTGGATGCTCATGAGCNCCATCTCCAGCATTAATAATTGTNGCATTAACTTTTTCAGATAATAATTGTGGNGCACCAGGATTNGAATGTCTTATAACAACCATNTCAACCTTCATTGATAAAATATTATTCACTGTATCGATTAAAGATTCACCTTTTTTAACAGATGATTGTGAGGATGAAAAATTTAAAACATCNGCTGATAATCTTTTTTCAGCTAATTCAAATGATANTTTTGTTCTAGTAGAGTTTTCAAAAAAAAGATTAGCTATCGTTATATCCCTTAATGANGGAACTTTCTTTATGGGTCTATTTATAATCTGCTTAAAATTATCNGCAGTTTCAAAAATTAATTCTAAATCATTTTGATTCAAGAATTTTATNCCNAATAAATGATCTACACTAAGATTTTCCATTCATCAAATTTTCAATATATACGTAATTACCATGTTTATTNTCATTCCATTTTACGTTAACTTTTTGATTTTCATAAACATCAACCTGTACACCNTTGTAATCAGGTTGAATTGGTAATTCTCTACTAAATCTTCTATCAACAAGGATTAANAACTCAATTGTTTTTGGTCTACCAAAACTTTCAATGGCTGTTAAGGCAGCNCTTATNGTTCTCCCTGTATACAANACATCATCNATAAATACAACTTTTTTATTTTCAACTAATAATTTAAAATCATTTTTATTTGGTAATAGAATATCTTTATTTCTTCTAAAATCATCTCTAAAAAAAGTAATATCGAGAAAACCATGATCAACTGTGTTAATTTTATATTTTAACAATAGAATTTTTACAATATTCTCGCAAAGTGATTTTCCGCGTGGCTGTAATCCCACCAGCACTGTATCTTTAAAATCATCATGATTTTCAGTAAGTTGACATGCTAATCTATCCAGAGATAAATTCAGTTGATCATTGTTTAAAATTATCTTTTTACTCATTGAAAGAAAAAATATCNNTTTAATTTAAAAAAAAAGCCTTTCAATTGAAAGGCTTTNTTTATTATTTTCCATCCATTTTATCTTTAAGTTCNTGCAATTGTTCATTTGCATCACCTAATGTGTTTTTGGATGAGAGTTTATCATCTTGCATTTTTTTAGTCATAACTTTTTTATTTATCTCTTCAATGTCTTTAAAAGTCTGAGTGTGAGATAATACAACTCTCTTGGAATCCTTATTGAACTCAATTACCTTTAGATCAACCGATTCACCTTTTTGAAGTTTACTGCCGTCTTGTTTTACCATGTGTCTAGAAGGTATAAAGGCAATTACATCATCATTAAACTTAACTGTAGCCCCTTTAGGAACAATTTCGAAAATTTCAGAATTATGTATTGAATCTAACGCAAATTCATTTTCATATTTATTCCACGGATTTTCCGTTAATTGTTTATGTCCTAAACTTAATTTTCTATTCTCTACATCAAGCTCTAAAACTATAACCTCAATTTTTTCACCAGTATTACAGAATTCTCTAGGATGTTTAATTTTCTTAGTCCATGACAAATCGGAAATATAAATTAAACCATCAACACCCTCCTCTAGTTCAACAAAAACACCAAAGTTTGTAAAGTTTCGCACAATCCCTGTGTGTTTTGAGTCAACTGGGTATTTTTTTGTTATGTCTGTCCAAGGATCTGGTGTCAACTGTCTAACNCCTAAAGACATTTTTCTTTCCTCCCTGTCAAAAGTTAAAATTTTTGCTTCAATCTCGTCACCTACATTGAAAAAGTCTTGAGCTGATCTCAGATGAGTAGACCATGACATTTCAGAAACATGAACTAAACCTTCAACTCCTTCTGAAATTTCAANAAATGCTCCATAATCGGCAATTACTACGACTTTTCCTTTTACTGTGTCTCCAACTTTAACATCATCAGCAAGGGCTTCCCAAGGGTGTTTACTCAACTGCTTTAATCCTAATTGAATTCTTGATTTATTCTCATCAAAATCTAAAATAACAACTTTTAATTGCTGATCAAGGTCAACAATCTCATTTGGATGATTAATTCTTGACCAAGATAAGTCCGTAATGTGTATTAATCCATCAACACCTCCTAAATCCATAAATACTCCATAAGAGGTAATATTTTTTACTACACCTTCAAGAATCTGACCTTTTTCAAGTTGTTTTATAATTTCTTTCTTTTGAAGTTCAATATCAGCTTCAATTAATGCCTTGTGAGAAACCACAACGTTTTTAAATTCATGATTAATCTTAACAACCTTAAACTCCATTGTTTTATTAACATATTGATCATAATCCCTAATTGGCTTCACATCGATTTGAGAACCAGGTAAAAAGGCTTCAATACCAAATACGTCGACAATCATACCACCCTTGGTTCTACATTTTACAAATCCGTTAACTATCTCACCTGTATCATGGGCGTTATTTACCCTATCCCAGGCTTTAATAACTCTTGCCTTTCTGTGAGATAAAATTAATTGACCGGTAGCATCTTCCCTTACATCAATTAAAACTTCAACTTTATCTCCGACTTTCAAAGCGGGGTTATATCGAAATTCATTTAGAGAGATAACACCTTCAGATTTTGCATTTATATCAATTATAGCTTCTCTGTCGGTCATGTGAATAACAGTTCCTTCTACAACATCATTTGTTAGTGTTTCAACAAAATTTTCTTCAACTAGTTTTTCAAATTCTTTAATTTGTTTCTCATCAACTTGATCAATACCTTCTTCATAATTATGCCAGTCAAAATCTGACAAATTATTAATGTTTTTATCAACTTCTTTAGTATCTTTTTTTGGAATAGCAGCTTTTTTTGAAGATTCTTTTACTGCTACTTTTTCTTCTACTTTTTCTTCAGTAGTTTCTTTTTTTTCTGCTTTTTTAGGCATGACGAAAAATTTGTATTCTAAAATCCTAACTGATTTAACACAAAAATTTTAGAAGAAATTAAAATATATTAAAGCCTAATGTATCAGTTATTATATGACAAAAGGCATGCGAAAATATAAAATTTTATTAAAAAAATGAATGAACAGAAGATTTAATTAGAAAATTTATCTTTTATTAATTTTGAGATTTTATCGATTTGATCATTTATTGACATGTGACTATTGTCAATAACTACGGCATCTTTTTCAATTATCAAAGGAGAATCAGATCTAGTTGAATCTAGCAGATCTCTGTTCTTTATGTTATAAAGTATATCCTCGTAGCTAACCTCTAAGCCATTTTTTACCATTTCTTCAAATCTTCGTTTAGCCCTAACCGAATCTGATGCTGTTAAAAATAATTTTAAATCTGCATCAGGGAAAACCACAGACCCAATATCTCTACCATCCATTACAACCCCCTTACCCCTATCAATAGTTCTCTGTATTTTTACCATCTCTTTTCTAATTTCTGGAATTGCAGCAATCTCACTTACTAATTTTGAAACATGCATACCACCTATCTCATTTTCAATGTTTCTGCTATTTAAATATATCTCGGAGATAAGGCTGTTATCGTTAAATTTAAAATTAATCGAAATTTCCTTGAGCTTATCGATAAATAAATTTATGTTAGTCTTTGTAAGCTTTAACAGATTATTTTCAATTGCAAATAAGGTAACCGCTCTGTACATAGAGCCTGAATTAATATATATGTATCCGTATTTAACAGCTAATTCTTTGGCAATTGAACTTTTTCCGGTTGACGCATGACCATCAATAGCTATTGTTAGGTTTTTCATTAATCTAAATCAATTTGCATTCCGATGAAATTCACATTTGAAGCACTTGAATATTTGGAATGACAATAATTAAAACGAAGTTTGCTAAATTTCATTCCAAATCCAAAGGATATTCCTGAAAAATTTCTTTGCTCCAATATTCTCAATTCTTCAGATCTTCTAAAACTAAAACCTAACTGCATCTTAAAAAAAGAATCTGGAAATAACTCAACCCCAACAATTGTATGTCTTAAAATTTCATTAAATAAAGAAACTTTTTCTTCAGAAATATTTCCGTCTAAATCAGTAATTATTCTGGATGGATTAGATAATCCAATAGGCCATTTTTGAATATTTTCTAAAGTAATATGCCAAGTAATGGGAGCATTTTCAAGTTTCTGAGAAACTCCCAAATTGATTTCAAATGGTAAGGATTCATGAATTTCATTATATGGCTTTAATTGGAAACCTAAATTTCTTAAAACCAAAGAAGCTTTTATGTCATTTGTATCATCAAAATAGAAAAATCCTATGTCCGCTGCTAATCCATAGGAATTATACTGTTCAAAAGTTGATGTAATAAACTTTAAATTTGTTCCAAAAGTTACAGGTATATTTTTCAATTTAGAGGCATATCCGACTGATAAAGCAGATTCATTACCAGAAAAGTTAGATGTATAATTGCCAAATTCATCATAACCAATAAAATCTCCATAGTTTATGTAGGAAAAACCAAAGTGTAAGGTGTTTCCTCGATTGTCAAGTCTGTAAGCGTATGCTAAAGAACCGAATGAAATGTCAGAGAAATAGCTAAAATAATTTAGAGATAGCATATTATCCATTTCCTGAGTTATAGATGAAGGATTGAAAAGTCCTGAGTTAACATCGTCATCTTGTGTAGTTATGTTTTTACCACCAAGAGCTAATTGTCTGGGTGAACTTGTAATATTTAAAAACTGATAGGTCGATTCACCTGCTATTTGAGAAAAAGAAGGAGTAAAATTAAGTAATGAAAAAAATAAAAGTAAAACTAGAATTTTAAATTTCATATTCTTAAAACTACTTAAAAGCTGTTATATTATAATTTCTTTGGATTTTTGACAGGTTTATTTGTCAATGCAATATCAATAACTTCGCTCATCTCAGAAACATAGTGGAATGTTAATCCTTTTGTGTATTGATTATTTATTTCTTTAACATCAGCTTTATTTTGTATAGAAAGAATTATTTCTTTTATTTTTGCTCTTTTAGCAGCAAGTATTTTTTCTTTTATTCCACCAACTGCAAGAACCTTACCTCTTAAGGTTATTTCCCCAGTCATTGCAATTCTTGATTTAATTCTTTTTTGAGTAAATAATGATATAAGAGATGTTAACATTGCAATTCCAGCACTAGGCCCATCCTTAGGTGTTGCACCCTCAGGAACATGAATATGTATATTATATTTATCAAAAACATCTGGATTTATATTGAATTGATTACAGTTTGATTTTATATATTCTAGTGCAATTGTTGCCGACTCTGACATAACCTTTCCTAAATTACCGGTTAAGGAAAGCTTACCTTTTCCTTTTGATAAAATAGATTCAATAAATAAAATATCTCCTCCTACTCTAGTCCAGGCAAGCCCGGTTACAACCCCAGCAACTTCATTTGATTCATATTTACCTCTAATTAATTTAGCAGGACCTAAAATCTCTATAATATTTTCTTCAGAAATATTTGGATTATATTCAATCTCAGTTGCAATATTTTTAGCACAATATCTTACAATTTTTGCTATATTTTTTTCTAACCCCCTTACACCTGATTCCCTTGTGTAACCATCAATAATTTTTTCAATTACTCGAACACTTAACTTTAAATCTTTTGTAGACAAACCATGTTCTTTAATTTGTTTTGGTAGAAGAAATTTTTTACCAATCTGAACCTTATCCTCAGTAGTATATCCACTTACATTAATAATTTCCATTCTATCTAATAAGGCAGGTTGAATATTTGAAATATTATTTGATGTAGCAATAAACATTACTTTAGATAAGTCAAAACCTTTTTCTAAATAATTATCATAAAATTCATTATTCTGCTCAGGGTCAAGAACTTCAAGCATTGCAGATGATGGATCACCAACGTTAGAAGATGTTAATTTATCAATTTCATCTAAAACAAAAACCGGGTTTGAAGTTTTTGTTTTTTTTATATTTTGAATTATTCTCCCTGGCATAGCTCCAATATAAGTCTTTCTGTGACCTCTTATTTCAGCTTCATCACGTAATCCACCAAGTGAAATTCTAACATATTTTCTCCCAATTGCTTCTGCAATTGATTTACCTAGTGAAGTTTTACCAACACCCGGAGGGCCTTGAAGACATAAAATAGGTGATTTCATATCATTTCTAAGCTTCAAAACCGCTAAATATTCAATAATTCTTCTTTTTACATCATCTAAGCCAAAATGATCCCTATCTAATACTTTTTTTGCTTTGATAAGATCAAATTTGTCTTTTGAAAATTCATTCCATGGTAATTCTAATATCAAATCCAAATAATTCCTTTGAACAGAATATTCAGATACTTGAGGATTCATTCTTTGTAATTTTGCTATTTCCTTCTCAAAATGCTCCTTAATATCTTTATTCCATTTTTTCTTGGAAGCTCTTTTCCTCATATCTTCCAGTTCTGAATCATGACTTACACCGCCAAGTTCTTCTTGGATAGTTTTCATTTGCTGGTGTAAGTAAAATTCTCTTTGTTGTTGATTTAAATCACTTTGAACTTTAGATTGTATATCATTTTTTATTTCGAGTTTTTTAAACTCAACATTCATATGCTTTAAGGTATTTAATGCTCTTTGTTGTAAATCATTAATCCTAAGCAGTTTTTGCTTTTCGTTAACAGGAAGGTATAAATTTGAGGCAACAAAATTTATAAGGAATGAATTACTTTCAATATTCTTAATCGCAAATGAAGCTTCCGAGGGAATGTTAGGGTTTCTTTTTATGATTTCTAACGACAAATCTTTAATTGAGTCAATAATTGCGTTAAATTCAGAATTTTCTTTACCAGGATTCTCCTCAGGATTATCTTTTATATTTGATGTGATATAAGGGGTTTCTGAAATCACCCTTTCAATTTCAAATCGTTTTTTTCCTTGAATAATGACAGTTGTATTACCATCTGGCATTTGTAAAACTTTAATAATTTTAGCTACAGTTCCAATATTGTAAATATCTTTTAACTTGGGGTCCTCAACACTCTCATCTTTCTGAGCAACTACTCCAATCAATTTATTAAAATTATTAGCATCTTTAATAAGTCTAATAGATTTGTCCCTTGAGGCTGTGATAGGTATTACGACGCCAGGAAATAGGACAGTGTTTCTTAAGGAAAGTATTGGTAAGGTCTGTGGAAGTTCCTCCTTACTTATCTCCAATTCATCCTCTGGTGTCATCAAAGGTATTAATTCAGAATTTTCGTCAATATCCTGAGCTGACAAATTGTCAATGTTAAAAAGATTTTTTCTAGACATATAAAAATTTTAATGTTATATAAATGATTTTATATCTGTAAATTATATAAAAACATACTTATAACTATTAGTATATTTCAACTACTATGCCATTAAAATTTACCTTTTTGAAATTTGTTTTAGCAAAAAAATTGATGGAATAAAAAACAAAGCAAAAATTAAAATTGCAAGTCGAATACTTCCGGTAAAAACATCCATTGTTGCATACAATGCTGTACCTAACACTATACTCAGCTTTTGAGAAACATCATAAAAACTAAAATAAGAAGTTGAATATTTTACATCAATCAATTTAG
This sequence comes from Flavobacteriaceae bacterium, assembly GCA_002691265.1. Taxonomy (GTDB): domain Bacteria; phylum Bacteroidota; class Bacteroidia; order Flavobacteriales; family Flavobacteriaceae; genus MED-G13. Next base: position 33,062 of record NZHJ01000005.1, read on the forward strand.
AATAAGTAGATCGTGAGAGAGACTGAATACCACCCATTCCTAACCCAATAAAACCTGCAGCAATATAAAATTCAGTAGGTGTTGTCACAAAATAACCATAAAAACATATTATTCCCCATAAAATATTTATACCTATCAATGTCCTGATATTACCAAAAATATCAGAAAGTTTTGCACTTAGGTAAGCTCCAGCTGCAGCTAGAATCTGAATAACAATAATTGCTAATATAAGACCCGTTTGCATGCTTTCTGCATCCTTCCAACCTATTTCATCTAAGTCAGCACCAAAATAACTAGCCAGAAGAATAATAGTTTGGGTTGGAATTGTAAAAATAAAAAATGAAAATAGGAATATTCTAAGTTTTCTATTGACTTTAAGTTGCTTTAAAACATCAACTAACTGGTTAAAACCACTCAAAAAAGTTTCGATTGAATATAGATTGCTTTTTTTAATATTATAATGTTTTCTTCCAGGTAAATAATAAAATGAATATTGACTAAAAACCAACCACCAAACACCAACAAGAACAAATGAAATTTTGACTGCTTGTTGTTGATTATTCAAGTTTAAAATTTCAGAAAATTGCATCATAAACAAACAAAAAATGAGCAAAATTATACTACCAAGGTAACCTAGAGAATAACCTTTAGCACTTGTAATATCTTGTTGATCTATATTAGCAATATCCGGTAAATATGAATTGTAGAAAACTAGACTTCCCCAAAATCCAACCACTGCAAAGAAGTAATAAATTATTCCTAAGTCGAAATTATCTAAATCAAAACTATACAACAACATACAAGAAATAGCACCTAGATAGCAGAAAAACTTCATAAAGAGTTTTTTATATCCGGTATGATCAGCAATTCCAGATAATAATGGAGAGATAATAGCTAATATCAAAAAGGTAAATGATGAAATATATCCGATAAAAGCATCATTTTCTATTGAATTAAACCATAAAAAATCAACGCTCTCCCCTTTAGTTATTGATTTAAAATAGATTGGAAATATTGCTGTTGAAATAACAAGTGGGTATACAGAATTTGCCCAATCGTAAACAGCCCATGCGTTTAATAACTTTTTATCACCTTTTTTATAAAATCTCATTTAATTAAAATAAATTTGCAATTGATTTCAAACAGATACTAATATTACAATATTTTATCCATTTGATTAATTTTTTAATGATGAAAAAAATCACTTTGTTTATTCTTTTATGTTTTACCTTTTCAAACGTTGTGATTTCTCAAAACAAGAACCATCAAAACAAATATGAAATGAGTAAACAAAAAGTTAACAAAACTGAAAAAGAATGGAAAGATATACTTAGCGACGAAGAGTATAGAGTTCTAAGACAAAAAGGTACAGAATATCCTCACACTGGTAAGTATAATTTACATTTTGAAAATGGGGTTTATAACTGTAATGGATGTAAAACTTCACTATTTAAGAGTGACCAGAAATTTGAAACTAATTGTGGATGGCCAAGTTTTGATGAAGCAATTGAAGGAACTATAAAATATGTAGAGGATTATTCACACAATATGATAAGGACAGAAATAGTTTGTGTTAAATGTGATGGTCATCTTGGTCACGTATTTAATGACGGACCAACTGAAACCGGATTAAGATATTGTGTAAATTCAGTCAGCATTGATTTTAAAAAAGACCCAAATAAAAAATAATATATGAGTAATTATGATATCATTGTACTAGGAAGTGGTCCTGGAGGCTATGTAACAGCCATTAGAGCATCTCAATTAGGATTTAAAACTGCCGTAGTAGAAAAAGAAAGTCTTGGTGGAGTTTGTCTAAATTGGGGTTGTATTCCGACTAAAGCCCTATTAAAATCAGCACAAGTATTTGAATATTTGAATCATGCTGAGGACTACGGTTTAAATGCTGACAATATTAGCCATGATTTTACGAAGGTAATCGCACGAAGCAGAAATGTTGCTTCAGGAATGAGTAAAGGGGTTAACTTTTTAATGAAAAAGAATAAAATTGATATCCTTAAAGGTTTTGGTAAGATTAAAAAAAACAAGGTTGTTTCCGTAGATGGAACTGATTATAGTGCTAAACACATAATAATAGCAACAGGTGCCAAATCAAGAGTTCTACCCTCAATTCCACAAGACGGGAAACAAATAATTGGATATCGTGAAGCAATGACTCTTGAAAAGCAGCCAAAAAGTATAACTATTGTAGGATCTGGAGCAATAGGAATAGAGTTTGCGTATTTTTATAATAGTATAGGAAGTGATGTTACCGTGATTGAATACATGCCAAATATTGTCCCCTTAGAAGATGTAGATGTTTCTAAAGAATTAGAAAAATCATTTAAGAAAAAAGGCATCAAAATCATGACTTCGTCCGAAGTAATTTCTGTTGAAAAGAAAAAAAATAAGGTTTTAGCATCAGTTAAATCTAATGGAAAAGAAGAAATAATTGAATCTGAAATTTTACTTTCTGCTGTTGGAATAAAATCTAATATAGAAAATATTGGTCTTGAAGATGTTGGTATTGCTATAGATAGAGATAAAATATTGGTTGATAAATGGTATAACACCAATATTCCTGGATACTATGCAATTGGTGATATTGTTGCAGGCCCAGCATTAGCACATGTAGCATCAGCGGAAGGAATATTGTGTGTTGAAAAAGTTGCAGGTCATGATGTGTCTCCTATCGATTATGGAAATATCCCTGGATGCACATATTGCAGCCCTGAAATATCTAGTGTTGGATTAACTGAAAAACAAGCTTTAGAAAAAGGATATAAAATAAAAGTAGGTAAATTCCCATTCTCAGCCTCTGGCAAAGCCAGCGCATCAGGGTCCAAGGAGGGTTTTGTTAAGGTAATATTTGATGAAAAATATGGTGAATGGTTAGGATGTCATATGATTGGAGCTGGGGTAACAGATATGATTGCTGAAGCAGTTTTAGGTAGAAAACTTGAAACAACTGGCACTGAGGTGTTAAAGGCTATTCATCCTCACCCAACAATGTCAGAAGCTGTTATGGAAGCTGTTGCAGCAGCATATGATGAAGTAATTCACCTCTAAAGGAAAGCTTTCAAGGCCAATTCGTAGGATTGTAGACCAAATCCACATACAATGCCTTTAACATTCTTAGATATTAATGAGTAATGTCTAAATTCCTCTCTGGAGTGTATATTAGAGATATGTACCTCAATTACCGGGGTTTTAATTGCAGCTATGGCATCAGCAATCCCAACTGAAGTATGAGTGTATGCTGCAGCATTTAAAATTATTCCATCTAGGCTAAATCCAACTTCCTGTAATTTATCAATTATCTCCCCCTCAATATTCGATTGATAATATTCGATTTTAACCGATGAAAACTTATTTTTCAAATCATTAAAAAAGTCCTCAAAAGATTTGTTTCCGTAAATGTCGGTTTCTCTCTGACCTAAAAGATTTAAATTCGGACCATTAACAATGATAATTTTTTTCATGATTCAAATTTATTAAATTTATTAGAGATTGATACATTATGAAATGGATTCATGCTATTAATGATTATAAAGATTATCTCAAAATTGAAAGGGGGTTAAGTGACAACTCTATAATTAGCTATGAAAATGATTTAAAAAAACTTGAATCATTCCTGACTAATAAATCACAGTTTACTGGTCCCCTAGCCGTTAAACCAGACCAAATCAAAGAGTTTGTTTATCATATTTCAAAAGAGGTTAAGGCCAACTCACAATCAAGGATAATTTCAGGAATCAGAAGCTTTTATGATTATTTATTATTTGAAAAATTGATTAACAACAATCCACTTACGAATATCGAATCTCCAAAACAACAAAGGAAACTTCCTAGTACTCTTTCATTAGAAGAAATAAATCTAATGATAAAAAGCATTGACAAAACTAAAAAGGAATCTGAGCGAAATATTGCTATTATAGAAACATTATACGGATGTGGGTTAAGAGTCAGTGAGTTGATAGAATTGAAAATTTCAGATTTGTACTTTTCTGAGGATTTTATAAAAGTTACTGGTAAAGGAAATAAACAAAGATTAATTCCTATAAATGAAATAAATAAAAAATGTATTAACGGATATATATTAAACTCAAGATCTAAATTAAATATTAATCCAAAATACTCAGACATATTATTTTTAAATAGAAATGGAAGTAGGCTTACAAGGGCTATGATTTTTACAATAGTTAAAAACCTTTCAAAAAAATGTATGATAGGAAAATTAATATCTCCTCATACTTTTAGACATTCTTTTGCAACACACCTTTTAGAAAACGGAGCTGATCTGAAAACTATTCAACAATTGTTAGGACATGAAAGCATAACAACAACAGAGATATATATGCATCTTGATAACACTGCATTAATCAATGTTATGAAAAAATTTCACCCGAGATCTAAGTCTATTTAGCAATATTAACCGCACGAGTTTCCCTTATTACCGTAACTTTAACTTGACCTGGATATGTCATATCAGTTTGGATTTTTTGCGATATTTGAAAAGATAAATCCGATGCTTCCTCATCATTTATTTTTTCACTTTCAACCATTACTCTAAGTTCTCTTCCAGCTTGAATAGCATAAGCCTTTTCAACACCATTAAAATCAAGGGCGATATCCTCAAGATTTTTTAATCTTTCAATGTAAGAGTCAAGAACTTGTCTTCTAGCTCCCGGTCTGGCCCCTGACATTGCATCACAAACCTGAATTATGGGGGATATTAAACAGCTCATTTCAATTTCATCGTGATGGGCTCCGATTGCATTGCAAACATCAGTATGTTCACCAAATTTTTCAGCCCATTGCATTCCCAAAATTGCATGTGGTGTCTCAATATCTTTTTCTATACTTGGAACTTTCCCTATATCATGAAGTAAACCAGCTCTTTTTGCCATTTTAGGATCAATACCCATTTCAGATGCCATAATTGCACATAATTTTGCTACTTCTTTTGAATGCTGAAGTAAATTTTGACCATATGATGATCTATATTTCATTCTACCTACATATTTAATCAGTTCAGGATGTAAGCCGTTGATTCCTAAATCAATAACTGTTCTTTTACCTACCTCAATAATTTCCTGATCAATTTCTTTTTTTGTTTTCTTTACAACCTCCTCAATTCTAGCAGGATGTATTCTTCCATCTTTAACTAGTTTATGTAACGATATTCTAGCTATCTCTCTTCTAATAGAATCAAAACACGAAAGTATTATGGCTTCTGGTGTATCATCAACAATTATTTCAACTCCAGTAGCTGATTCAAGAGCTCTAATATTCCTACCTTCCCTACCTATTATTCTACCTTTAATATCATCAGATTCGATATTAAAAACTGAAACAGTGTTGTCAATAGCCTCTTCTGCACCAATTCTCTGAATAGTATTTAAAATAATTTTTTTAGCATTTTCTTTCACAGTTAGCTCAGCCTCTTCCATTTTCTCTTTTGCATAGGATAAAGCATCATTTTCAGCATCTTTTTTTAGGGATTCAAGCAAACCTTTCTTCGCTTCTTTTTCTGAAAGTCCAGAAATAACCTCTAGTTGTTTTATTTGATTCTTTCTTACTTTTTCTACCTCTTTTGCCTTCTTTTCTAATGTGTTTAGCTTTAATTCAATTTTGGCATTCTTTTTTTCTAAGTCTGAAGTTAAAGATTCTTGCTTTTTTATAATTAAATCAATTTTGGATTCTTTTGATGAAATTTCTCTTTCAATTATTTTTATTTTATCCTCTCTGGAAAAAATAATTTTTTCATGTTCTGATTTTAACTCTAAAAATTTTTCTTTCGCCTGAAGTATTTTATTGTTTTTTATACTCTCACCTTTATCTTTTGCTGATTCAATAATTTTTTCAGCTTCTTTTTTTGCATCACTTAATAGACTTAATGATTTATTTTTATTGATTAGACTAATTATAACAATTCCTGCAATTAAACCTATAATTCCCGCAATTATTAACCCACTTGATATTTCCATTAATTTAATTTTTAAAAAAAACCTACAAAAGCTTTTTTATTTAAACTCCAGTTAAACAGGATTAGGGCTACAAGACTGATCAAAAATCTGAAAAATTTCAGCACGATTTAACAACCTAAACTCACCCTTTATAATTAATTAGCGTTGAGTTTACAAAAAAAACTAATGTAGGTAGTTTTATGATATTATTTAAAGAACTTAACTCTTTTCATTAAGAATATTTATCAGTTTAGATAATCTATCCTCCACATCATTAATAAATGTTTCTTCATTTAAAGAATTTTGTTTTTTACTTGAAGCAATTTGTAAAGCACACATAGCTAAAGCATCTTGCTTGTCCCTGACAGAATAATTCTGTTCAAACTTTTTTATCAGAGTATTTATTTGTTGGGAAGCTAATCTAAGCCCCTCTTCCTGAGAAGGATCAATTGTTAAAGGATATATTCTATTAGCAACTGATAACTTAATTTTGAGCTTATCACCCATAATTACTCTGATAATTGAGAAATACATAAGTCTATTTCTCTAATAAGCGAATTTATTTCGCTTCTTGTTTCATTAATATTATTTTCACTACCTGTAATAGTATTTGCAATTTTTAATGCCTTGAACTTTTCTTCAAGAGATTCAAAATCTAACATTAAATCATTCCTTTCATTGATTAAGGATTTATTTTTGTCTAACAACTCATTCTTTTGCTCTCTAAGACTTAAAAGTTCATTTAAATTAGATTCAACTTTTTTCTCTAAATCAGACAGCAAATCCTTAATTTTATCCATAGTACAAATACTATATATCCAATTTAAACATTATATTTTAAATTTTCTGAATTTTTCATTTATAACTTAACAATTATATATTATTTTAGGGTTAATGAGATATTATTTATTGACAATATTTTTTCTTTATGCTTCAATAATAAATTCACAAAATTCTGGTGATTATCCTCTTGAAATTCCAATTATTCTTTCTGGCACATTTGGTGAGCTGAGACCTAATCATTTTCATGCAGGTATTGACATAAAAACCAAAGGAACAGAAGGTTTTAAGGTATATTCAATCGGAGATGGCTATGTGAGTAGAATCCAAATTACTCATGGCGGATATGGAAAAGCATTATACATCAAACATGACAATGGTCAATCCTCGGTTTATGCACACCTTCAAAAGTTTTCACCTAAAATTGAAAAAATTGTAAAAGAAATTCAATACTCTAAAGAATCATACACCTTTAGGACTTACCCCTCAAAAGATGAAATTAGAATTTCTGAAAAAGAGTTAATCGGTTTTAGCGGAAACACAGGGAGAAGTTTTGGACCGCATTTACACTATGAACTTAGAGATGAATTGGATCGTCCAATAAATCCCATGGCATTTAAAAATTATTCGGTTAGGGATACCATACCACCTGTTGTTTTAGGTCTTTACTATAAATTAATTCCTGAAAACTCAATAAGTGGTTCAAATTCAAGTTTCAATGAACTAAAATTGAAAAAAATTTCAAATAATTTATTTATTTCAGATACATTAAAAACAAGTGGACCTGTTGGATTTGGTATTAATTCATTCGACCGGATGAATAATACATGGAATAAAATGGGTTTATCTAACATTAAAACAAATATTGATGGTGATGAAATTTTTGATATGGACCTAAATTCATTTTCGTACGATCAATGGAGACATATAAATACATTTATTGATTATCCTTCCTATAAGAATAAAAAAATAAAAATTCAAAAATTATATATTGAAGAGTTTAATCCACTTGATATGTATAAAAGATCGCTTGGCGATGGTGTTGTTAAATTAAATGAAAGTAATAATACTTATATGTACAGTGTAAAATTATTTGATTTTAACAAAAACCAATCTGAAATTTTAGTACCAATTCAATGGGTAAAACAAAATGATTTATCTACTAGAAAATTAGATTTTGAAAATATGTTCAAAGTAAATAAAGATAGTACATATAATTTTAAATTCCCCGGGGCTAAAGTTTCAATCGAAAAAAACTCATTTTATACAGATAAAATAATTCAGATTTTTGAAGAAAATAACTTGCTTCGTGTTGATAAAGACTCAATACCCCTACTGAAAAGAATAACAATTAAAATGGATGTCAGTCGTTATAATGATTCGATAAGAAATAGAACGTACATAGGCAGAATCGATGAAAATAAAAAATCATCATTCGTTTCAAGTAAAAAGGAAGAAAATTATGTTATTGCAAAAGTTAATAACCTTGGTGATTTTGTGATTAAGATTGATTCAATCAAACCCAATATAAGTGTAATTGATATTTCGGACAATCAATGGATCTCAAACAGAAAAAATTTAACCATAAAAATAAGTGACAATGAATCAGGAGTTAATAATTACAGAGGCACTATTAATGATAAATGGATTCTATTGGAATATAATCCTATGAAAGGAATTTTATCATATGATTTTAATGATAACATTAACAGAGATGACGCAAAAAACGTTTTAGAAATCAAAATAGAAGATAATGTTGGAAATGAAAAAAAATTAATAAAAACATTTTACAGAAAGATCAAATAATGAAAAAAATTTTATCGCTTTTCATATATCTAAGTTTTTTTTCTCTTTATTCTCAGGAAGCAATTCTAACAGGTCTAATTTTGGATGATAATAATTTACCAATAAAAGATGTTAATATTAAATTTAATTATAATGGTTCAATTAGTGATGAAAACGGTTTCTACAAAATAGTACTTGAAGCTGATAAAGAAATTGATATTGTCTTTAGTCATATTAATCACAAGCAACTTAAAATAAGTGTTGTGTTATCAGAAAATGAAATTTTGGAATTTAATCCTATATTAAATACCAAATTTGAACAAATTTCTGAAGTTATTTTAAACTCATTTACAAGAGCAGAATTAAAATCTATTTTAAGTATTTCACCTGAAAAATTAAGAAATATAAAAGGGGTGCAACCTGGAATAGAAAATATTCTTAAAACACTTCCTGGGGTAAGCATCAATAATGAAATGAGTACGCAATATTCAGTAAGAGGGGGAAATTTTGATGAAAATCTAGTTTATGTAAATGGGATTGAAATATACAGGCCATTTTTAATAAGATCAGGTCAACAAGAAGGACTTAGCTTCGTAAATTCAGAAATGATTGAAGACATTAAGTTTTCATCTGGTGGATTTGAGGCAAGTTACGGAGATAAAATGTCATCTGTTTTGGATATTAAGTATAAATCCCCAGACACAAATAAGTATAATTTTAATTCAAGTTTATTAGGTGGGAGTTTTACTTCTGAAAATATTACAAAAAATAATAAAATTTCAAATATTTTAGGATTAAGATATAGAGACAATTCCCTGGTTGTCAATTCTAAAGAAACTAACTCTAATTTTAAACCATCGTTTTTTGATCTTCAGAATTTCTTAAAAATTAAATTCAATTCAAAAATTAATATTTCAAGTATCACAAATTTTTCAATCAACAGATACAATTTTAAACCTTTGAACAGACAGACTAACTTTGGGACATTAGATGATCCATTAGCACTTATTATTTTTTACAACGGCGAAGAGAAAGATAAATATTCTACATTCTTTAACTCTTTTTCTTTGGATTTTAAGCCAAATCAGCGAGATACATACACATTTAATACATCATTTTACAACACCAATGAGAAAGAATATTTTGATATACTAGCACAATATAATTTAGCCGAGGTTAATTCAAATATTGGGGATGAAGATTTAGGTGAAGTTGAATTTAGCCAAGGAGTTGGAAGTCAATTAAATCATGCGAGAAATAACCTTAATGCACAAATTTTTAATGTGGAATCTAAACTCAAACTAATTAGGAATAAAAATGAATTTAATTTTTCTCTGAAATTTACATCTGAAAAAATCAATGACAGAATTGTTGAATGGGAAGTTATAGATTCGGCAGGCTACTTAATAGACCCACCTTTTTTAACAAATATTTCAGAACAACCTTATGAAGCAAATCAAGGACCAATAGTTCCTTTTCAGAATACTCGAGCCACTACTGAATCAACTATTAATAGAATACAATTTTATAGTCAATGGGAAAACGAAAGCTATATTAATGATAATAAAATATATTACAACCTTGGTTTTAGAGTCCATAATTGGTCAATTGATTCCAGGGAAGACTTATCCAATAATACAGTAATTAGTCCTAGGCTTCAAATTGGATATATTTCAAACTGGAATCCTAATATGATATTTAATCTGAAATATGGAATTTATCACCAACCTCCCTTTTACAAAGAATTAAGAAGTTTTAATGGGCAAATTAACCAGTCAGTTGAAGCTCAAAAATCAACTCATTATGTTTTTTCAAATGAATATAAATTTGATTTATGGAAAAGACCATTTAAATTAAATTCTGAAATTTATTATAAAGATTTAGAAAATATTAATCCTTACACGATTGATAATGTCAGAATCAGGTATCAAGCTAATAATAATGCTTTTGGATTTGCATATGGGTTGGATTTGAGACTTAACGGTGAATTTGTGAAAGGAACCGAATCATGGTTCAGTTTTGGATATCTTAAGACCGAAGAAAATATTGACAATAGAGGATATATTTCTAGGCCAACAGATCAAAGATTGAAATTTGGAATACTATTCCAGGATTATGTGCCAAATATGCCCAACTTAAAGATGTTTATTAATCTTATTTACAACACCGGATTACCAGGTGGATCACCTAGCTATGCTGATCCTTATGCTTATCAAAACAGATTACCTGATTATAAGAGAGCAGATCTGGGAATTATGTATTTAATTAAGGATTCAAATATATTATTTAACGTTGATGAGTTTTCTATTGGATTTGAGATTTTTAATATGTTCAACATACAAAATACTATAACAAATACATGGGTAAGGGATGTATACTCAAAGAGACAATACAGTATCCCAAATTATCTTAGTCCAAGAATATTTAATCTAAATATGGAAATTAAATTTTAATTAACCAGACTGTCAATCTGATTAATTACATAATCAANTTCATCCTTAGTATTGAAAATACTAAATGAAAACCTTAATGAAACTTTTTGATTGTCTTCATTATTTTGAATTTCTTTAAGAACGTGAGAACCTGAGTCACTTCCACTTTGACAAGCACTTCCTTTTGAACATGCAATACCCTTCATATCTAACTTAAACATGAATAATCCTCCTGTTTCACGTNTAATCGGAAGCAATACGTTAATAAGTGTATAAGTTGACTTATTTTCATCCTCACATGATCCATTAAATTTNACGTCCTTAATTTTCTTTTTTATTTCTGAAATAAAATAGTTTTTAAGTTCGCTAATATGTTTCTTTTCAGATTTTAAATTCTTAGTAGATATTTTTAAAGCTTCTGACATTCCAACGATATTGTGAACTGATTCNGTNCCGGCTCTNAGGCCTTTTTCCTGCATTCCNCCTGTTANATAAGGTCCAAGATTGGTATTTTTCCTNACGAACGCAAAGCCAATTCCTTTTGGTCCATGAAACTTATGAGCACTNGCAANNAAAAAATCAACTTTTATTTTTTCAAAATCTAAATCATAATGNCCAACTGATTGNACTGTGTCACTGTGAAATAAAGAATTATATTTTTTNCAAATTTTTGAAACCGCATCAATATCTGTAATATTTCCAATNTCATTATTGATATGCATTAAAGAAACCAGACATTTTTGNTTAGAATTTTTTAGAATATTTTCNAAGTCTTCCAAATCTACNTCTCCTGATTTTGAAANTTTGACAAATGACACTTTAATTTTATCAGTNNTTAACAGATCATCAATTGTATGGGTAACAGCGTGATGTTCAATTTTNGAGGTTATAATATGTCTAANATCTAAATTATTTACACAATTTCTGATAATCATNTTATCNCCTTCTGTGCCTCCAGAAGTAAAAATAATTTCTGATGATTTTACATTTAAAATATNAGAAATTTCCTTTCTTGATAATTCAACAATAGATTTAGANGACCTACCNTAACTATGTGTAGATGAAGGNTTTCCATATTCATTTTTTATAANAGTTGACATNGCNTCAACAANTTCATCTCTAACCTTAGTNGTNGCAGCATTATCAAGATAAATTGTAGACATATNAAGTGGTTAGTANTACTAATTTATTAAAATATTATTCAAAATCTTTCANNGATGANATAATTATTTCAATACAATTATTTAGTTGATCTTCATTTATTATTAGAGGTGGTGCAAATCTTATNATATTTCCATGNGTNGGCTTTGCTAANAAACCTTTTTCAGNCATTTTTAAGCATATNTNCCATGCNATATCACTATTTTCATCATCTNTAATTACNATCGCNTTTAACAACCCCTTTCCTCTNATTTTTTCAACAATATTNCTATTNTTAATATATGNTTGAATTTTATCCCGAAATATGACACCCATGTTGTGNGCATTTTCAGATAATTTTTCATCTCTGATNACTTTCAATGCAGCNATCGCTACTTCGCACGCCACAGGATTACCNCCAAAAGTAGAACCATGNTCTCCAGGTTTAATTGTAAGCATCACCTCATCTGAAGCTAAAATTGCTGAAACAGGAAANACTCCTCCNGAAAGNGCCTTNCCTAAAATCAAAATATCAGGCTTAAAACCNTNATGTTCACAACAAATCATTTTACCNGTNCTCCCNATACCNGTTTGAACTTCATCAGCTATAAATAAAACATTNGANNCTTTACACATTTCATANGCATTCNTCAAGTAGTTTTCGTCTGGGACTACTACTCCNGCCTCACCTTGNATNGGTTCTACCATAAAAGCAGCAACATTTGGATCTNTTAATGCTTCTCTTANTGAGTCTAGATTGTTGTAAGGTATNATTTCATATCCAGGCATAAATGGCCCAAAGCCATTTGTNCTNCTTGNATCCGTNGAAGATGAAATGGCANCAAGGGTTCTTCCCCAAAAGTTTCCTTCAACAAATATTATTTTTGCAGAATCTNTGGGGATTTTTTTTACNTCATACCCCCATTTTCTNGCTAACTTGATTGCNGTTTCACCNCCTTCAACNCCTGTGTTCATNGGTAAAACCTTATCATANNCAAANAAATCNGTNATAAATTTCTCATATTGACCTAGGACNTTGTTATGAAAAGCNCTTGANGTTAAAGTAAGTTTTTTTGACTGATCAATTAATGCAGATATTATTTTTGGATGACAGTGCCCTTGATTTACAGCACTGTATGCNGATAGAAAATCAAAATATTTTTTCCCTTCTACATCCCAAAGATANACACCTTCTCCTTTTTCTAAAACNACNGGTAATGGGTGATAGTTNTGAGCTCCGTATTTGTATTCAAGNTTNATTAGATCTTTTGAAGTNAACATTATAATAATTTTAAGNTAGTTATATTTTGTCCAAATTTAATGAATTATATTTAGTAAAATTTAATTTGAATTGGGCAGAAAAAANAGAAATATAGTTTTGGAAAAAATNGAACTAACAGATGCNGGTTCGCTAGGCAAATCTATTTCCAAAAAAGAGGGNGAAAAAATAATTTTTACAAAAAATGGNGTGCCTGGNGATATTGTNGACATNAGNGTTAGGAANAAAAGAAAATCATATTTAGAAGGTGANATAATTAAATATCATAAATACTCGTCAAAAAGAATAAATCCAAAATGCTCTCATTTTGAACTTTGNGGAGGATGCAGCTGGCAAAACATGAATTATGAAGATCAACTAAANTATAAGGATANNGAAGTNACTGAAAATCTGAATAGAATTGGTAAAACTGAAGNATATATAAAACTACCNATAATTAAATCCGAAAAAACTTATTATTACAGAAATAAAATGGAGTTCTCTTTTAGCAATTCCAGATGGATTACAGAAAAAGAAATTTACGAAGGAAATACTATTAAAAATAAGAATGCACTAGGTTTTCATAAATCTGGAATGTGGAGTAAAGTTGTAGATATTGAAAAATGCTTTCTACAGGCAAATATTTCTAATAAAATTAGAAATTTTATTAAGAAAAAAGCAGAAGAATTAAAACTGGATTTTTTTGATTTAATTAAACAAAAAGGTGATATCAGAAATTTAATGATCAGATCTACCACAACAAAAGAAATTATGATATTAATTCAGTTTTATAAATTTTCTGAAAAATCCAAAAAACTTTTACAATGTATAGAATCTGAATTCAAGGAGATTCAGTCAATTCTTTACGTTATTAATAAGAAAGCAAATGATACAATTTATGATTTAGATATAAAATGTTTTAAAGGAGTCAATTGTATAACCGAAAAAATAAATGATCTGTCTTTTAAAATTTCAGCAAAATCATTTTTTCAAACGAATTCTTTTCAAACTGGAAAACTTTATACTATTGTAAAAAAATTTGCTGATTTAAAAGGAAATGAAACAGTATATGATCTTTACTGTGGTATTGGAACAATTTCATTATTCCTAGCAAAAAATGCAAAAAAAATTGTTGGAATTGAAACTGTAGAAGATGCTATAATTTCTGCAAAATCAAATGCAAAGCTTAACAATATTTCAAATTGTGAATTTATTAAAGGTGATGTTAAGGATATTATTAAAAAACCAATAAGAAACCATAAAAACCCTGAAATTATTATTGTTGACCCCCCAAGAAACGGACTTGATAAATCTGTTATTCATTCCTTAGTTAAATTATCACCTGATAAGATTATTTATGTGAGTTGTAATAGTTCTACTCAGGCTAGAGATATTATAGATTTAAAAGAATTTTATGAGTTAAAAACTTCACAAGCTATTGATATGTTTCCACAAACATATCATGTGGAAAATGTTGTACTTTTAGAAAAAAATAAATGAAAAAGTTTTTTATAATATTGATTGCAACTGTTACAACTTATAATTGTGAAAGTGATGACATATGCCCTGAATCAACTTTGACTACACCAAGAATGATTATTACCTTTTATGATGTTAATAGTCCTGATGAAAGAAAAAATGTGGAAAGCCTAGGGGTTTACATTGTTGAAAATAGTGAGTTTACACTGATAAATGAGATTAACGGGATAAATACCGATTCTATTGCAATTCCACTAAGAGATGATGAATCTGTTTCAAATTTTAAGTTATGTAAAGATTTTTCGGAAGATATTACGGTCATTCCAAGTGGTTTACCTAATCATTTATATGTTGACTATGAAACAAATGAAAAATTCATTTCAAGAGCATGTGGTTTTATTAATAATTACAATTTATCAATAGCTCTACCCTATGACCCCCTAAATACTACAAGTCCTACAAACTGGATTTCTGATGTAATTATTTTAAATGATTCTGTTAACAATGAAAATCAATCTCATGTTAAAATACTTCATTAGCATAATTACTCTTTTATTTGTTAACATTACCCTTGGTAATGTTAAAACAGCAAATGATACACTCGAAAAATTTGGTGTTAGAGCGGGTTTAGATTTAAATAAGATAATAAGGTCTGCTACTCATGAAGATTATTCAGGGTTTTCTTTAAGTGGAGATATCAGACTAAAGGAGTCATTTTACGTATTTTATGAAATTGGAAATGAGGAAAAAGAAATAAATAGTAATTACATAAATTCCTCAGTTAAAGGAACATATGTAAAGTTTGGGGTAAATTTTAAATTAAACAATGATATTAGAACGCAAAATATTGTCTACTCTGGCTTAAGAGTTGGTTACAGCAATTTTGATCAAAGTATAAACAGTTACACTATTTATAATACACATAGTATTTACTGGGGAGAATCAACAATTAATACTCCAATAAATTTATCAAACTTAAATGCCTTATGGATTGAGTTCATATTTGGGATGAAAACCGAAATATTAAATAATCTTTTTCTAGGTTTTGAGCTTCAATTAAAGAAAGTCTTAAAACAAAAAAACATTCAAAACATCACTAATTTTTACATTCCAGGATTTAATAAAACATATGATAGCTCAGGTTTAGGAGCTGGATTTAGCTACACCGTTTCTTACCTGATACCAATTATAAAAAAATAAATTTAATCCTTGTTTTTCTTTGAGCCAGGGTAAATCTTATAATTCAGTAATCTTGACTCAAGATTAGCATTAAATAATTTAATTTTTTTACTAGACTTTAAACCGATTGACTTTATAGCCTCCAAATTTGCGGTAATTATCCAAACATCAGAATACAAATAATTATTTTTTAAAGTATCACCAATATTTTTATATAGTTGATTGACATCTGCAGATATTCTTTTATCATATGGTGGATTTATTAGTAGGTGTAATTTATCATTATCAGTTTTTATCGAGGTTAAAAAATCCTTTTTTACTATTTCAATATCAACTCCTAAATCACTTATCTCTATGTTTTTCTCTGCTTTTTTAATCATAGCACTTGAAATATCAAATCCGTAAAGTTTGTGCTCAAATTCTATTTCTTTACTTTTTACTGACTCTTCAATTGTTTCAAACAATTCATTGTCCCAGTCTTTCCATTTTTCAAATGCAAAAGCCAAACGATTAAGATTTGGAGCGATATTACGTGCGATCATAGCTGCTTCAATAAGAAAGGTTCCTGTACCACACATTGGATCCAATAAATCAGATTTTTTATCCCAAGCTGACATTAATATTATTCCAGCAGCCAAAACTTCATTCAAAGGAGCTACTGAATTATATTTTTTATAACCCCTTTTATGTAAAGATTCACCTGAGCTGTCTAATGAAATAGTACAGAAGTTTCTGTTAACATGTATTTCTATTTTTAACTCTGGATTGAATGAATTAATACTCGGTCTATTTTTGAATTTATCTCGAAATCTATCTGCTATTGCATCTTTTGCTTTTAAAGAAGTGAATTTTGAATTATTGAAAATTTTGGAGTTAAAAACAACTGAGTTTATCAAAAAAGAACTATTACAATCCAAATAATCCTCCCATTTGATTTCATATATCTTTTTATAATACTCATCGATGTCTTTAAATTTAAATTCTTTGATTGGTTTTATAATCTTTAAAGCCGTCCTTAGACTAATGTTAGATTTATACATAAAACCTTTATCTCCGTAAAAACTGACATTTCTGTTACCTTTAATTATTTTTTGAGCACCAAGTTTAAGTAACTCTTGTGAAAGTATTTCTTCAAATCCATAAAAGGTTTTTGCTATCATTTTATAGTTATCACTCATAATCAGTTTTGTTTATCCCACAAAGTTTTTAGTTTAAATAAATCATATTTATTTTTAGGCTCATTATATTCGATTAAATTATCCCTAACAGATCTCTGAATTATATCCTCAATATAATAGTCATCCAAAATCATCTCAGGATTAAATTCAGTTTTTAGATTTAAATCAAAAAATCTAGCTGTTGTATTGTAGAGAAAAGCCTTTACCCCATTTCTTAGATTTTTTACAAGATTATAAGTAGTAATTCCTGTTTGACGATATATTAATTTAATTAATATTTGACCTTCAGACTTGGTTAATTTACTTAATTCAGGGGTAAGTTCATCCTCTAAAAACTTTTGAACCATTCTTGTATATCTCCTTCTTTCTCTTTTAGTTTTAATAATTATCAACCTATCGTTAAGACTTTTTAATCTTTTAGATGCCATTACAGAGTATGGATACACTTTTATTGTCTTTCTTTTTAGAATTAGATATTTTCTAATTTGCTCAGAGTTTTTAAAAGGTCTTCTGGGTAATAACAATACCTCATTTAAACCAATAGAACCCTTAACAATAGTATCACCTTCAATTCTAATATAATCAGTAGCAGTTTCATTATCAATCAGTTGTGATGATGAAATTAATGTGCTGAAAAGGAATAAAAAAAATAAATATTGTTTAAACAAAAAATAAATATTTAATAAATGATAAAATTATATATAATAAATAAAGAAATCATTATTATTTTTACATATCTAACATATTAAATAAAACTGTGATGAGTAGCAAGAGTATATTAAATAAAAAGTCAATGAAATTTCTTGAGCAATATTTAAATAATGCCTCACCTACAGGTTATGAGTGGGAAGGTCAAAAGATTTGGATGGACTATTTAAAGCCCTATGCTGATGAATTTATCACAGACACTTACGGCTCAGCAGTTGCCGTAATTAATCCTGAGCATGAGTATAAAGTTGTAATTGAAGGTCATTCTGATGAAATTTCATGGTATGTAAATTATATTTCTGATAAAGGTTTAATTTCTGTTATCAGAAATGGTGGTAGTGATCATCAAATAGCACCTAGCAAAATAGTAAATATACACACGGAAAAAGGTATTGTAAAAGGAGTATTTGGTTGGCCGGCTATTCACACCAGACTAGCATCAAAGGAAGAACCACCCAAACTAGATAATATTTTTATTGACGTTGGTTGTAAAACAAAAAAAGAGGTTGAAAAACTAGGTGTTCATGTAGGTTGTGTTATAACCTACCCCGATCCTTTTCACATTCTAAATAAAGATAATTTTGTATGTAGGGCTCTTGATAATAGAATTGGTGGTTTTATGATTGCTGAAGTTGCTAGACTAATCAAGGAAAATAAGAAGAAATTACCTTTTGGTTTATATGTAACTAACTCTGTTCAAGAAGAGGTTGGATTAAGAGGGGCAGAAATGATAACTCAAACAATTAAACCGAACATTGCTATTGTTACTGATGTTACTCATGATACAACAACTCCAATGATTAATCAGAAGAAACAAGGGTTCTGTGAACTTAATAAAGGGCCTGTTGTTACTTATGCGCCTGCAGTTCAGCAAAAACTTAGAGACTTAATAATAAAAACAGCAGAAAAAAATAAAATCCCTTTTCAAAGGGCTGCATCTAGCAGATATACTGGGACAGATACTGATGCTTTTGCTTACAGTAACGGAGGGGTACCATCAGCATTAATTTCACTACCCTTAAGATACATGCATACCACTGTGGAAATGGTTCATAAAAATGATGTTGAAAATGTTATTAAATTAATTTACAATACACTTCTCAATATTAAATCTGGTGAGAATTTCAGTTATTTTAAATAATCAATCTAAAGAATCAATAAACTTTTATGAAGGAGGAGTTTTTAGAAGTATATTCTACTGAAGGAACTAAAACAGGTCAAAAAAAAAGTAAGTCAGAGATTCATCGTAAGGGTTTATTTCATTCTACTGTACACGTATGGATTTTCACAGAAGAAGGGAATATACTAATTCAGAAAAGATCTAAAAAAAAAGAATTAAATCCAGGTGTGTGGGATGTTTCAGTAGCTGGTCATATTAAATTTAATGAGAATATTAAAAAAGCTGCTAAAAGAGAAACTTTAGAAGAAACAGGTATAAATATTAACACAAAAGATTTATTAAAAATAGGTATTTACAGAAGTATAAATATTCATCCTACAGCAATCGATAAAGAGTTTTTCCACACCTATATATTAAAAATTGATAAAAATTCTATCAACCTCGACTATAAAAATAATGAAGTTGATGATTTAAAATTCATCTCAATTGAAGAAATGGAAAGTCTAATTAAAAAAGAAAATAATAAAATTTTTATTGGTAAAAACAGAAAATACTATAGTGATGTTCTTAAGTCAATTAAATTTGATAATTATCAATAATTTCTTGAACAACATCAGGATTTAAAAGTGTGCTAATATCTCCTAAATCTTCGGTTTGATTTGATGCAATTTTTCTTAAAATTCTTCTCATAATCTTCCCTGATCTAGTTTTTGGTAAACCGGTTGTAATCTGAATCTTATCAAGTTTTGCGATCGGGCCTATTTTCTCAGAAATCAATGAGTTAATTTCTGTTTTAATATGATTTATCTTTTCAGGATTATATTTTAAAGTAATAAAGCCGTACAAAGCATTTCCTTTAATTTCATGAGGAAAGCCTACAATAGCTGATTCAACAATACTTTCATGTTCATTAATAGCATCTTCAATTGGAGCAGTTCCTAAATTATGTCCTGACACAATAATAACGTCATCAACACGACCGGTAATTCTAAAATTACCTTCTTTATCTTTAAATGCACCATCACCTGTAAAATACATATTTTTAAAAGCAGAAAAATAAGTGTCAATATACCTTTGATGATTACCCCATATTGTTCTAGCAATGGAAGGCCATGGATACTTAATACATAGTTTTCCTACGATGTTAGGTTTATTTAACTCTTTTCCTTCGTCATCTAATAAAATTGGCTGAACTCCTACAAAGGGCTTGGTTGCAAAAGTTGGCTTATCAGAGATAACTTTAGGTATTGACGATATTAAAACACCCCCTGTTTCCGTTTGCCACCAAGTATCAACAATAGGACAGCTATCTTTTCCAACATGTAATTTGTACCACTGCCATGCTTCTTCATTTATAGGCTCACCAACCGTACCAAGAACTTTTAATGATTTTAAGCTACAGTCTTTAAAATAACCAACACCTTGTTTAGCCAATGCCCTGATAGCTGTTGGAGCCGTATAAAATTGATTTACTTTATACTTATCAATGATTTGCCAAAATCTACTAAAATCAGGATAACTTGGAACACCCTCAAACATAATTGTTGATGCACCATTTGAAAGAGGTCCATAAAGAATGTAACTGTGACCGGTTATCCAACCTATATCTGCTGTACACCAATAAACATCATCTTCTTCATATTGAAATATATTTTTGAATGTGTATGATGTGTATACCATATAACCACCACTAGTATGAACCATTCCTTTAGGTTTTCCAGTAGAACCTGAGGTATAGAGAATAAATAAAGGATCTTCCGCATCCATAATCTCTGCTTCACAACTATCGTCTACATTAGCAATCAAATCCTCAAGAAGAAAATCTCTTTTTTCAACCAAATTAACCGATTCATTTGTTCTTTTTATCAGTAAAACTTTTTGCTGAGTTTTACATATATCAAGAGCATCATCAACAATAGCTTTGAGGTTAAGTATTTTTTTCCCGCGATAGGAACCATCTGAGGTTATAATTAAAGAACTTTTACAATCATCTATCCTTGTAGCAAGGGCTTGTGAGGAAAATCCAGCAAAAACAACAGAATGAATTGCTCCAATTCTAGCACAAGCCAAAACTGAAAATGCTAACTCTGGAATCATGGGTAAATAAATACAGACTCTATCTCCCTTTTTTACACCCATAGATTTTAGAACATTTGCCATTTTACAAACCTCTCTAAGAAGCTCAGAATAAGTGAATAGTTTGTTTTTTTCGTAAGGATCATTAGGCTCAAAAATAATAGCTGTTTTATTTGGGGTATTCTGTGCATGCCTATCAATACAATTAATTGTTATATTAAGTTTAGCATCTTTAAACCATGATACTTTTGCTTTTTTAAAATCCCAATCAACAACCTTAGACCATTTTTTATTCCAAATAAAATTTTGTGATGCTAATTCATCCCAGAAAGTCTCAGGATTATTAACTGATTTCTTATATGAATCATCATACTTTTTACGGGTGTCAATTTGATAACTACTCATGTATTGATTTTATAATTATTTAACAGTTTTAAAACCTTTGGTGCTAAAATTAGAGTGCCAATCATTGTAGGAATAGCCATTAAAGCAAAAAATGTGTCAATTAAATTAATCATCATTGATAATGATGTTGTCGCACCTAACATTATACTAATAATGTAAATGTAATTATATTTTTTTTTGTTGTGATCACCTGCTAAAAATGAGAGGCATTTAGTTCCATAATAAGAATATGAAAAGAGCGAAGATATACTAAATACAAATACGCAGGCAAGTAATATATAATTCCCTAATTCTGAAAAAGTAGACTCAAAAGCATTAGCTGTTAAGGTTACACCATCAGCCTGGGATTTCCAAGCTCCTGTTACAAGAATTGCTAAAGCGGTCATTGAACATACTAAAATTGTATCGATAAATGGTCCAAGCATAGCAACAAAGCCTTCTTTCACAGGGTTATTTGTCTTTGCTGCTCCGTGAGCCATAGGAGCCATTCCAATACCCGCTTCGTTAGAAAAAGCACCTCTTCTAATTCCTAGAATTATTAATGCCCCCAAAACACCACCGAGAGCAGAATTACCCGAATAGTAATCAGCATTAAATGCATCGTAAAAAATTAGAAATATGTATTCTGGTAATTTATCATAATTGATTATCAATATTATTAAAACCGAAATAATATAAACACCCACCATAAATGGCACAAGTTTAGCTGATACTCTACTGATTCTTTTTAGACCTCCAAGAATAACAATTGAAGTTAAAATGATAAGCAGTAAACCAATAATTGTATTCGAAAATAAACCTACTTCAACACCATTTGGTTTTAAGATAATATCATTAATTGCCTGAGTTAGCTGATTAACATTAAAAACCGGTAATGCCCCAACCATACCGAAAAAACTAAAGAAAATTGCCATCGGCAGCCACTTTTTACCAAGACCATAAACAATAAAATACATTGGACCTCCTTGTTTGTTTCCTGCTGAATCAACTCCCCTATACATTACTGCTAGTGCTGAAGTAAAAAATTTAGTTGACATTCCTATGAGACCACTAATCCACATCCAAAATATTGCTCCAGGACCTCCAATTGAAATGGCAACTGCCACACCTGCAATATTCCCCATACCAACTGTCGCTGAAAGGGCTGTTGTTAAAGCCTGGAAATGACTTATTTCTCCATCAGATTTTTTATCATCAAACTTACCTCGAATGATGTCAATAGCGTGAAAAAAATATTTAAAAGGGATAAATCTTGAAATAATCAACAGATATAGTCCACCTCCTATTAGAATTAGGAGCAGTGGATAACCCCAGACAAATGATGATATTTCTGAAATTATTTTATCAATGCTCAAAATATTCCTTTAGGTAATTTTCCGTATTATCAAAAATTCTTTGTGAAATATTTTTTGAATCAGATTTAAGAAATTTTTCTGAAGTTATATTTTCATAAAGCTCAACATATCTTTCAGAAACAGAGTTCACATAATCGTCAGACATTTCAGGAATTCTTTGACCTTCTAAACCTTGAAAGTGATTAGAAATCAACCATTGTCTGACAAATTCCTTTGAAAGTTGTTTTTGTGGTCTGTTACTGTCTTGTCTTTCTTTATATACGTCTTTGTAGAAATACCTTGACGAGTCTGGTGTATGTATTTCATCTATAAGAACTATATCTCCATTTTTAGTTTTTCCAAATTCATATTTGGTATCAACCAGTATTAAACCTCTATCTCTTGCTATTTCAGACCCTTTGTTAAAGAGAATTTTTGTGTAATTTTTAAGAATTTCATAATCTTCGATTGAAACAATACTTCTATTAATTATTTCATCATCACTAATATCTTCATCATGATCACCTGACTCAGCTTTAGTTGCTGGAGTTATTATTGGTTCAGGAAATTTATCATTTTCTTTCATNCCATCTGGCATTTCAACACCACATAATTTTCTNATTCCTTTTTTATATTGTCTAGCAGCATGACCTGATAAATATCCTCTAATAACCATTTCAATCTTAAAAGGNTTACATAAGTGNCCAACCGAAACATTNGGNTCAGGACTATGAATAAGCCAATTAGGAACTAAATCTTTAGTCTCATTCATCATTTTGATTGCAATTTGATTTAGAATTTGTCCTTTATANGGAATTCCTCTGGGCATAACTACATCAAATGCTGAAATTCTATCNGATGCAACCATAACAACAAGATNATTTTTTAAATAATAAACATCTCTAACNTTNCCGTGGTAAACGCTTTCTTGAAATGAAAAATTNAAATTTGAAGTTGTTAAGGTATCAACCATATTAGTTGTTATTTTCGATATTCTTNTATGCGTCAACTATCTTCTTGACTAATTTATTCCTAATAACATCTGATTCGTCCAAATGAACAATACCNACACCTNGNGTATTTTTTAAAATNAATATNGCTTCTTTAATTCCGGAAATAGCATTTCTTGGTAAATCNANNTGNCCNGGATCACCAGTNATAATAAANTTNGCATTTTTNCCCATTCGTGTTAAAAACATTTTCATCTGTGANTGAGTTGTATTTTGNCCTTCATCTAAAATAACAAATGCGTTATCAAGTGTCCTACCTCTCATNAATGCCAAAGGAGCTATTTGNATCACTTCATCCTCCATNTATTTTTTTAATTTTTCAGATGGAATCATGTCNTNTANAGAATCNTATAATGGCTGCATGTAAGGNTCTAATTTTTCTTTTAAATCNCCNGGCAAAAAACCAAGATTTTCNCCTGCTTCAATAGCAGGTCTTGTCAAAATNATTCTTTTAACATTTTTNTTTTTTAAAGCTTTNACAGCCAATGCAATNCCAGTGTAAGTTTTTCCNGTTCCNGCAGGACCAATTGCNAATACCATATCNTTCTTATGAACACTATCAATAATTTTCCTTTGATTTAAAGTTCTTGCTTTAATGANTTTCCCACTCACACCATGTAAAATTGGTTTNTGACTATCACTTGACGTTTCCAACTCTAAATCAGACTTTGTAAGNAGAGTTTCGATCTCATTATCAGAAAGAATATTNTATTTTAAGAAATAATTAATGATTTTATGAATTCTAATTTCAAGTTCCGAAAGATCCTCNGAATTTCCNTAGGCCTTTATTTGGCTACCTCGNGCGACAATTTTAACGTTTGGGAAATTATTTTTTAAAACCTTGATATTCTTATTTTGAGGACCAAAGAAATCCTTTGGATCAATGCTTTCAATTTTAATTATTTTTTCTTCCAAATTTTTAAATGTTATTAATCAGAATACAATTTTCTGGATTACTAAATCTAAAATACGTAATTTCATAACCACTTACATTATTAAATATTAACAATTTAATGTCGATAATTACTCTAATTACTGATTTCGGAAACAAAGACCATTTTGTTGCTAAAATTAAAGGTGATATCTACAGAAGTTTTGATAAGGCTAAAATTGTTGATATTTCTAATAATGTATCTCCCTTTAACATAATGGAAGCAGCCTATATTCTTGAAAACACTTACAAAAGTTTTCCAGAAAATTCTGTACANATAATTGATGTTGATTCAGAGAANACAATTGAAAAAAAACANATTGTTGTGTGTCTTGATAATCATTTTTTTATATCAGCTGATAATGGTATTTTGAGTATTTTATGCCAAAATATTAACCCGGAAAAAATATTTGAAATTACAATACATGACGAGTTTAATCAAATTGACTCAAGCTCCAAAATATTTTCTGAAGTTGCTTGTCATTTAGCTAAAGGAGGTAAACCAGAATTTATTGGTAAAGAAATTACAAAAATAAAATCCGTAAAGAATCTAAAACCTTTTATCAATGAAGACCAGAGTCAAATCGTATCAAGTGTAATCTACATTGATAATTTTGGAAATGTGGTAACCAACTTAAAGAGAAATATTTTTGAAGAAAATAGAAAAGGGAGATCATTTGAAATTTCGGTAAGAAATTATAAATTCAAAAAAATATACAACAAATACACTGATATTGTCAATTATAACACCCCATTAAATCAAAGAAATGACGAAGGAAAAGGAATGGTTGTTTTTAATTCGAGTGACTTACTACAAATCTCCATATACAGAAGTAATCCTCAAAATGTTGGAACTGCTTCATCATTGATGGGACTAAAGATTTATGATTCTGTTACTATTTCATTTAAATAAAATCCTATGTTAATAAGTTTATTTAAGAATAATTTATCAATATGATATATTTGTTGTTATTATCTAATTAAGTCATATGAAATTCATTGTATCAAGTAGTACCCTACTGAAAAAGCTGCAAATTTTAGGTGGTGTAATAAATACATCTAANACAATTCCAGTATTAGATCACTTCTTATTTGACCTAGATAGCTCGACACTAAAAATTACATCAAGCGATCTTGAAACTACAATGATTTCATCAATCGAAGTTGATAGTTCAAGTAAAGGTTCTGTAGCAATTCCTTCAAAACTTTTAATCGACACATTAAAAACTTTTCCTGAACAACCTTTGACTTTTACTGTNGAAGATAATAATACCGTTGAAATCAGTTCAAATCATGGAAAGTATGCCCTAGCCTACNCCGAGGGAGACCAGTTTCCAAAAACCATCACATTAGACAATCCTTCAAGTACTAAGATTTCAAGTGTTGTTTTAGCTAAAGCCATAAATTCAANCATTTTTGCATCTGGAAATGATGATTTGAGACCAGTGATGAGTGGTGTTTTTTTTCAGNTAAGCTCTGATAATCTNACTTTTGTTGCNACGGATGCACATAAGTTAGTAAAGTACAAGAGGAACGATATTAAAGCTACTACACTTGCAGAATTTATAATGCCTAANAAACCTCTTAATCTTCTAAAAAATATTATTGATAATGACCATGAGGTTATAATTGAATATAATAATTCTAATGCCAAATTTGATATGGATGGGCTGACGGTAATTTGTAGACTTATTGACGGTCAGTATCCCAATTATGAGGCTGTAATTCCTAACGAAAATCCAAATGTTTTAACGATAGACAGATCTTTATTGTTAAGTTCTTTGAAAAGAGTTTCAATATTTTCAAATAAAACAACTCATCAAGTAAGGTTAAAAATTGCCGGTGCTGAATTAAATATTTCTGCTGAAGATGTCGACTTTAGCAACAAAGCTGAAGAGAGACTAACNTGTGACTATAAAGGTGAAGACATTGAAATTGGTTTTAATTCCCGATTCCTTATCGAAATGACTAATAATTTAGATTGTAAAGAAGTTAAGCTAGAAATGAGTTTACCTAACAGGGCTGGTATTNTAAGACCACTTGATGGATACTCTGATGATGAAGAATTAATTATGTTAGTNATGCCTGTAATGCTTAACAACTAAGCTATTTTTTAAAAACAACAAGCTTGGCCTTATAACCTGTTGATATTAGCCACTTTTTATTTGACAACTGTTTTCCAAATTCATCCATAACAATCAGTTGAGCAGTATTTGGACTTGATTCCCCTTCGTTTAATGCAATGAAATCTATATTGTTATACCCATCATCTAAATCAACATCTACAACATAAAAAACTGATGATAATAAAATATTAGGGTGTAAAACTGCTCCATTAATCATTAGTCTTATNCTATCTCCATCAACATATTCATGATCCCTACATTTTATAATGATATAATCCGATTCTGTTTCGAGATCACCCAAATAAAAGTCTTTGCTAAATTTTGATTTATTAACATTTCCNTCGTTAAAAGTTTGACGTATTTTCCATGTTGGTGTNACTAAATCAGTTTTACCCGTTATATCAACTTCCTGTTTANTTGAAGTTATATCAAAATCTAAATTATAATCGAAAAATTTTTTTGGATTTTTTTTAGNGAGTCCAATTGGAGAAATTCTGTTAAGATTAAATGTCTCTTTATTTACACTATTTGTATCTAAAGATTTTATTTTCAAAGACTTAATTGNAGTTTCCTGAGCAAATGAATNAATNAATNAAAAAAGAAATAAAAATAATATTTTGTTAAACCTCATTTTTTAAAAATAGTNTTCGACAAAGATATTTAAAATGATTGTCTGATTTTAAAATATTAAACTTATNTTAACAANTATCAANTTAAATTAAACTAAATAAATTCTTGGAGACNNTTGAACTATTAGGATTTTTTGGAGCATTTATGGTTGGTCTAATTTTAGGGTTGATTGGTAGTGGTGGATCAATNCTTTCGGTTCCGATTCTTGTGTATTTGTTTGGAATAAACCCAGTTACTGCNACAGCTTATTCACTATTCATAGTTGGTACTACATCTTTAATTGGTTCAATTAAGAATTTTAGGAATAAATTGATTAACTANTCAACAACATTATTATTTTCATTTTCAGCTGTTATCACCGTTTATTTAACAAGGAAATATCTGATACATTTGATTCCTGAGACCATAATAGACTCAGATTTGATATTTCTTAGTAAAAATCAATTAATAATNCTTTTGTTCTCAATNCTTATGCTAGTAGCAGGTTTTTTAATGATAAAGAGAACCCCTAAAANCATTGTTGGGCTAAANCAAACTAAAACAATAGCTCCAAATAAATTCTTAATTTTTGCAGAAGGGTCTTTAATAGGTTTTTTGACAGGTTTAGTTGGTGCTGGTGGTGGATTTATAATTATCCCNATTCTTGTAATTCTTTCTNATTTAAGAATGAAAGCAGCTATTGCAACTTCTTTAGCGATTATCTCATTAAAATCATTAATTGGTTTTATCGGAGATGTTCAAAATCTNAGAATTGATTGGATATTTTTACTNTTATTTACCNTAATNTCTGTAATNGGAATATTTATNGGTCAATTATTTTCACAGAANGTCCCTGANAATAAATTAAAAATGGTTTTCGGTTTATTTGTGATNATTATAGGAACTAGTATTCTATTTATTGAACTTACTTAGNTTTTTTNCCAAGNNCNAAGCCCAGNGGAAGAANNANNAANAAAGCATAAANNTTNAATAANAANCCAATNANTGGNANAATTATCATAAGNAAAATCCAAAANTTNTTATTTNTANNCAATNATCTNATNTNTTTTGATNGCCATACANTCNATTTCNANNNTAGCCCCNAANGCNAAACCNCTTCCNGCAAANGCACTTCTGGCAGGCAATTTTTGAGGNTTAAAAAANTTCTTATACTCTTGACTCATCAACGGCCAATCTTTTATATCTGNGAGCATACAAGTACATTTAAAAATATCNTCCATTGATCCGCCCATTTTTTCAAGTTTATTTTTAATGTTGNTTAATGTTTGTNTAGTTTCAGCTTCAATACCNCCATCGATTAGTGTACCATCAGGAAGTGTTCCTATTTCGCCAGATAGAAAAATNATACCATTAACCACTGTGGCTTCAGAAAATGGATATCCACGATCAATATTTTCCTGAGAATTTATAAACTCTATAGTATTCAAATTTGAGGTAGAATTATTGGTTTTTACATCCTTATTACCAACCTTTAAGGAAATACAGGAATTAAACAGTAAAAAGATTGACAAAAAAACATAATTAACCTTCATGATTTTCAAATTTAGAGTTATTAAATAACAAGAATACAAAAATTAGTATTCCGATTGATGAGACTATTGAGGTTAAAATTCCAGAGTTTGAAAAAACTATATAATCTGAAACAATATCAAACAAAACCAAAGCTAGGAAAACCTGTTTTCTTTGATCAAAAAAGAGTGCAGAGACTCTTTTATAATATGTAGCTAATCCAAACCAAATTGCAGGTATTACACTCAAGACAAATAATAGTATCCATCCAAAAGTGAATGAGTTTAGAAAGTCGTTTAAATAAAATTCTGGATTATCAGCAATTTTCTGAGCTAATTCATCACCAAAGGCTTGTATCGCCATCTGATTTTCAAGGGACGGGTCAGAAATATCAAAATTACCAAGGGATGTAAAATATGATGTCCATTTTGAAATTAATGTAATAATTAANGGGATTGANAGAACTATTGTAAATAATGTTCTTAAAAAAAAGGTTNTACCGCTAATAGTTNCAGCGAAAGAAAAAAATTTTTTCATGGTTAGTTTATTATTAAAATCAAAATTAACCAAAAATTCTAAAAAAAAGCCTAGGNGTATTTNTTAAATATTCTTTGTAAGAATCGAGATGTCCCCACTTTTTATCNCCTTGATTTTCAAGTATTCTAATTCCAGAAATATAAACCAACAAAATGTATACAAATATTGGAGAAATCAATGTTAAGTACTGTAAATCTTGAAGTGATGAAAATGACATAATTGCCACTCCAAACCATAATAATATTTCACCAAAGTAATTAGGGTGTCTTGAATAAGACCATAACCCGGTTGAAATAAATTTATCCTTATTACCTACGTCTTTTCTGAAAACTGTTTTTTGATGATCTGCAATAATTTCAATTATAAAACCTGAAACAAATACCAATAGTCCAATATAAAACACATTATTCAGTATTATTCCATTATATGATGAAAGAGCTGTTAGAACACATAACAAACACATTGAAACCCACATTCCTTGAAGAGTCCAAGTCATGAAAAACCTTGTAAAATTTGTTTTAATTTCTCTAAATCGTCTATCTTCTCCAGCCTTATGAATTCTCATACATAAGAAAGAACCAAGTCTTATTGCCCAAATGACAACACATGAAACAATCACATAATCAGAAATTTTTCCTGAGTCAGTGATGTATAAAGCTGCAAGCACAGTTGTTAAATAAGTGATACTACCCGTTAAATCAAAAAACTTTTCAGTTTGAAATATATAAGCAGGTATAAAACTTATCCATTGGATGGAAAAAATTAATAAAATTAAATTTTTCACGAGTGGCAAACCCGTCAATAATGCGATTTGAAAAGGAATATAAAATGCGATAATGGAAGATAATATGTTAAATAGGTAATTTTTCATTTTGTATTTATGTAAAAAATAAAAATCAATAAGTATACCGATAAATAGATCCTGTACTGATTCCTTGTTTTAATGTAGTCATTATTCTGAGGAAAAATATTAAAAAATAAACCTTTTAATTCTTTAACAAATAATGGTTTTATATTTATTTTCCAGTCATCAGTCTGATAAACAATTTTTCTGAATTTACTTCTAAAAAAGGTGCTTGGTATACCCCATATTATAAGTAATACAAAAATATATTTACTAATCATTTTCGAAGAATTTTATATGTAGAAATTGTGTTGTTATCGGATGCCAATTTAATAAAGTAGCTACCCTTCTCTAATGATTGTATATTGAATGAGTTACCTATTGTTGTTAAGACTAACTTACCAATATTATCAAAAACATCAATCTTATAATTATCTTCAGAACTTAGACTTACAAGACCATCGGTCGGATTCGGAAATAATCTAATTAAATTATTATTGTTAGATTCAATAGATAAATAATTATCAAACATTTCTTGTAATATNTTAATNGGTTCTACACCTGGGTCTTGTGAACCNACATTTAANTCCAAAGAGGGTTGNCCNACAGANTCATCAGGTTGATATACCACAAGNAAAGCNGTAGCTGATGATGTACCATCCGCTAAACATCGACTGTCAGCACCAGCAAAATTTGCTCCCTGCATNGCNCTCATAAGCTTTTCAGCTAAATTCCCCTGAGTATTATTAAAGTTATTTTCCATATTATCAATTACAGATTGATCTAAAAGAATATTTCCTTGAATACTGTAGTTNGTACCCTGTCTATCCTCCTTGTAGTTGTCAGCAAAGGATCCTGTGTAGCCTGCAGTTCTTACCTCACCATTTTCGTCAATATCAACAATTCCATATTGCCTGTAATAAAATGAAAGTGCGTTACATTGGTCATTTTCAATTAACCAATCAATTATTTCGTCCGGTGAAAGACCATTATTCATTTGATCAATACCATTTTGTAGATTGATATTTGGAACACATACATAGGCTTGTGATAAAATACCCCCCTTCCCTGGAATTATACTTGAAATAATGTCGATTATTCCATCGCTCTGATTGTATAGACATGTAGCTCCAGCTGCACCAACTTCCCCTGTTTGTGGGTCAACAGCAATTATTGAAAATGTGTCTTGAGAAAAAGAATTTAAAGAAATAAATAAAATAAAAGAAAAA
>NZHJ01000006.1 GCA_002691265.1 Flavobacteriaceae bacterium
AATGCTGCATATTTCCCCATCTTCTTTATTGCCTGTTTTCTAGTTATACCTGTCTTCTTCATGGCTTATTGTATTATTAGTTTCTTAGTTAATCTATCACTTCCTGATTCTAATTGAATCACATAAATACCAGCAGACAATCCAACTGTTGAGATTGTTTGTGTACCCATGTTATTGTTTAGAGTAGTAGNTAATACNTCTCTACCAAGAATGTTANANANACNAACNTTAGTTTCATTTGTTTGAGTAGCTAATCCTTCAATAGTAATGAAGCTAGCATCTATTTCTTTGTAAGCATTCAACATGCTTGTTGATACTTCTCCACTGCTCATTGTGTCAGCAGTCATGTGGATGAAGAATCTTCCAACACCTTCTATATTAGAGTCTGAATTTATAACATAATTCTCTTCTGTTAAATCGATAAATTCACCAGTAACAGAATCTTCTAAATAGACATAATAGTCAGAGTTAACTGTACTATTTAAAATACTTAATTCTGCATCAGATCCAGCTTGGATATTAACACCTAGGGGAATAATCTTACCAAGCATATTGTCAAAATTTAAAGTCTGAATATCCATATTAACACCCACATCATCAGAAATTAATCTAGTATATATTGAATACGCACCTAAATCTAATCCAGCTGCATCATAACCAACATCTAATCCATCAGTTCCCTGTGGTAAAAAGAAAATTCTTGTTCTTTTATCAGAGTTATTTTGAGATAGTTGAATAAATAATTCAGCACTATTGTCCATAGTATCATATTCGTTAAAATCTCCTGTTCCTGTAGTATTTTGCATCGCAGTTGTGAAAGTAACAGTTTGACTTGTTCCAGCTGATCCTCTTACCCCTATAAAAAAACCTTGACCTGGAGCAATATTATTTCCAGGTGCAGCAAGATTATAAGTATCATATCCAGTACCGTCCCAACCGTAAATAGCTGCATGTGAGGCATGTAATTGGGTATCTTTGTGAGCGTTAATAAAATCAGTGGTGCTTACATATGAAGCATATGGATTTGAAATAAGCTCAAATTTTGTTCCGTCTGAATTTGAAACATTTCCTGCTTCATTTGTTGTTACCGTAATTTGAACATTGGATGTAAGAAGTGTTCCTTCAAAATTTACCTCTGCACCAGTTGCAGTTCCGTTAGTTGACATTTGATAGCCCTTACCTGAAATCATATTTGTACTGTATGTGTCTGAGGTATAATTTGTCCAACCACCATTCGAAGAAGAAGCAGCAGATGTATTGGTGTAATAACCAACAGCGTATGTTGTAGGACTTGAACCATTTGTTGCAATGTCAGTGTTATCAAAAGTAAAATCTTCAACAGAATAGCCGCTTAGAGGGGGTCCTATTAAATCCCAATAATCTGTCCCTGCTATGTATCTACTGTACTGTATTGTACCACTTCCAGATTCAGAATAAGTCCCTGAAAGAAGCAGTGAACCAAAAGCACTTCCGGATGATAGAATTCGAATGGTACCTGTATTTGTTAAAGTTGTATTACTATCAGAGAAAACCAAATCATAACCAGCATAAATTCTTAGATCACTCGTGTTTGTGAAATTACCAGTTGATTGTGTTAAATCACCTGATTTAATATATAACTTACCATTGTTAGTCGAAGTGGTAGCAACTGTAAGGTTTGCCTCTACGTCTAGTCTTGCACCAGAATTGATAGTTAAAGAATTACAAGATCTAGTGTCATCAACATCTACATCATGCGCAATAACAATGTCATCACCAGAAGCGGGTAGTGACCCACCCCAGGTAGTAGTAGAATCCCAATCACCATCAGCGGCAGTTGTTTTAGTTTCAGCAAAAAGTGTAGTAGAACTTAGTGCTAAAATTAAGAGTAATATTTTTTTCATAATCATATATTTATATACGTATAATCTGTAAATATAAAAAAAAATGTTAACAACTGCATCTTTTAGAACTATTTGTGGGTGAAATATATTAGATATTAGTATGTCTGGTATTTTGTTGACAACTCTTATTGTAAAAGACTCTAGAATTTACCTTGTGAAAACAAGGTCTTTATCAGTTGACAACTCTTTATGAAATAAGTAACCATCAATATTAAATGATTTTAAGGAATTAATATCANTAATATTATTATCTATAATATATCTTGTCATCATTCCCCTAGCCTTTTTTGAAAAAATGGCTATTGTTTTAAAGTTACCATCCTTAAATTGTTTAAAATTTGCTGAATACACATATGATTTGAGTGCTTTTGTATCTATAGCTTTAAAATATTCGTTACTGGCAAGATTTAAAACAGGTTCATCTTCAGAGAGCTCCGAATTAAGCTGATTTGTAATCCTTTCTCTCCAATATTCATATAAATTTTTATTGTTATCAATGGAAAGTTTTGTACCCATCTCTAATCTGTATGGCTGAATTAAATCAAGTGGCTTAACAAGACCATAAAGTCCTGAAATAATCCTAACGTTACTTTGCATAAAATCAATCTTATCATCGTTAACTGAATAAGCATCTAAACCCCTGTAAACGTCTCCACTAAATGCATAAACTGCTTGTCTGGCATTTTTTTTAGTAAATGGCAACGACCAATCGTTATTTCTTTCATAATTCAAATCAGCGATTTTAATGGAAACACCCATTAGTTGGGAGAGATCCTCCGGACTTTTTCTTTTTAAAATAGAGTTCAAATATTCTGCCTCTTTTTGAAAACATAAATCAGAATTTTTTTNNGTTGGAAGCTGAGATTTAAAGTCTAAAGACTTAGCTGGAGATAATAATACTTTCATTTCAAAAATTATTTAGATAAAAATAAATAACAAAACTTACTAAATCAAGGAAATCAAGGAATATGCCAAATTAGTTGGCTACATAATTTTCCCATTTTTCAATACAGCTTTGAAAATCTTTGGGTAGTTCTGAATCAAATTGCATGAACTTCCCAGTTTTTGGATGAGTAAAACCCAAAGTCTTTGCATGTAACGCTTGTCGAGGAAGTAATTTGAAACAATTTTCAACAAATTGCTTGTATTTTGTAAAAGTAGTTCCTTTAAGTATTGAATTACCACCATATCTTTCATCGTTAAATAAAGTATGACCTATATGCTTCATGTGAACCCTAATTTGATGAGTCCTGCCAGTTTCTAGATTACATTTAACTAAACTAACATAATTCAAACGACTTAATACTTCATAATTGGTAACGGCCCTTTTTCCGTTTTCAATTTTATCATCATCAAGAACTATATTCTGTAATCTGTTTTTTGGGTTTCTTCCTATATGGTTATCAATTTTACCGCTGTCATCTTTTACATTACCCCATACCATTGCAATATATTCTCTTTTGGATGTCTTTTCCGCAAATTGATTTGATAAATGAACCATTGATTCATCATTTTTTGCAATTACCATCAACCCACTTGTATCTTTATCTAATCTGTGTACCAATCCAGGTCTATTAGAAGAATTTTTGGGGAGATTGACAAAATGATAAATTAAGGCATTTATTAATGTTCCCGAATAATTACCATGTCCAGGATGGACAACCATTCCAGCAGGTTTATTTACCACAACTAAATCATCATCTTCGTAAACTATATCTAAATCAATATTTTCAGCTATTAATAAATTTTCGTGAGGAGGATATTCAAATAAAACTCTAATGTCATCTTGGGGTTTGACTTTATAGTTAGACTTAACTACAACTCCGTTAACCTTTATGCTACCGTTTTTGGCAGCAGCTTGAATTTTAGTTCTTGTAGCATTTTCGACAAAATTCATAAGGAATTTATCAATTCTTAAAGGAGTCTGACCTTTATCAACTTGAAATGAAAAATGCTCAAATAATGAATTATTGTTTTCCATTACCTAATTTAAAATCTATAACTGAAGTTCTTTTAAGAAAATCACCTTCATTCAAGTCATTTCCGTCATGTGAAATTGAGATGACCTCATCTCTAGCTATATCATCAACGTATTCAATTTCCCCAAAAACAAATCCTAATGATTCAATAGTTTTCCTAGCTTGACGAACTGTTATTCTTGTGATTTTAGGAATTTCTACCATCTCAAAATCAGAAGCATTTAAAGTAATATATATTTTTCTTCCTTGCTTTACCTGTGAATTTGCTTTTGGAAGTTGATCTAATACCGAATTAATTTTAAACTCGGGATTATAGTTTCCTGAATCAGAAATAATGTATTGTAAATCCAATTCGTTTAGTTGTAATTCAAATTCTTGAATGTTTTTTCCAATTAGGTCTGGTACAACAATAAAATCTCCATGACGAGTATTTAATCTCAGAAACAGAACCAATATCAAAAAAAACAAAAGGGCTGTAAAAATTATTCGAAACGAAGTTTTTAAGAATGATTTACTAAATAAATATTTAAGCACCGACATATCAAAAATTGAAATACAAACTTAATTAATTTAAAATAACTTTAATTAGCTACTTTTGGATTGATGAATGCGAATAACTTGAAAAATATTGGAATCATAATGGGAGGATATTCTCATGAATATGAAATTTCATTAAAAAGTGGAACGGTTGTTTACAACACACTTAAAGAACATTATAATTGTTATAGAATACTTATCAAAGAAAATAGCTGGACTTTAATCGATGAAAACGACAATTTAAAGGAAATTGATAAAGAGTCATTCCTGGTTACTGATCATCAAAATCTTATTTTTGATTGTATTTTTAATGCAATACATGGGACCCCGGGCGAGGACGGTAAAATGCAAAATTATTTTAGTCATAAAAATATCCCTATTACAGGATGTAATTCATATCAATCAGAATTAACTTTTGACAAGATAAAATGTTTAAATTTTCTCTCTTCGAAAGGAATTAAAGTTGCACCATCCATCTCAATATCAAGAATAAATGAGGTTAACTTGAAACAAATTGAAGCAAAAGTTGGCTTTCCTTGTTTTATAAAGGCTAGTAATTCCGGAAGCAGTTTTGGAGTATTTAAGGTTTACAATGAGGAAGAAATGAAAAATTGCTTAGATTCAGCATTTGAAGTTGATGACAAAGTCTTAGTTGAGTCATATATTGATGGACGAGAATTTTCAATAGGTGTTATTAGTTTTAACGGTAAAACCAAGGTATTACCAATCACAGAAATAATTACATCAAATGACTTTTTTGATTACGAAGCTAAATATGAAGGAAAAGCTGAAGAAATTACACCTGCAAAAATATCAACTGAATTAGAATCAAAGCTCAATTTACTTTCTAAAGATATTTACAAATTATTGGAATTGAGAGGATTTTCAAGAAGTGAATTCATTGTCAACAGTAGCGGAATATACTATTTAGAAACCAATACAGTTCCTGGTCTTACATCCGAAAGTATTTTACCACAACAAGCAAAATGTGCAAATATTGATTTAAAAGATTTATTTATAAACGCCATAGAAGAAGTAATTAATTAAATTAACTTTGAATTATGAGAAGAGCTNTTTTTCCAGGATCATTTGACCCTCTNACNTTAGGTCATTGTGAAATTATNAAAAAAGCAACACAAGTTTTTGATCAAGTTATTGTTTCAGTAGGTAATAATTCTGAAAAAAAGTATATGTTTTCTTTAGATAAAAGATTAAATTTTATCTCTTCTGAATTTAAAAATAATCCTCTNGTTTTAGTNGAAAAATACGATGGTTTAACNGCNGAATTTTGTAAAACCAAAAATATTAAACATATAGTTAGAGGNCTTAGAAATCCGGCNGACTTTGAATTTGAAAAAAAAATTGCTTTATTTAATAANAGTCTTNAGNAAATTGAAACTNTTTTTTTCTTAACATCACCNAATAATGCATTTATATCTTCATCAATGGTTAGAGAAATAATAGAAAACGGCGGTAACTACAAAAAATTTGTTCCAGAGTCTGTTTCAGCCTAACCCAAAAGCAGTCTAATATTTGCATAACTTTTAGGCAAAACAGACTCCAAATTTTCAATACCTATCCACTCTACCCTAGAAATTCCTTCCTTTTTTTGTGGTTTGAATTTTCCCGTATAATCTGAATACATTTCAAACCAATATGTTGATTTTAAATAATGATTATTGCGTCTTTTGAATATGTGATAAGTTTTTTCTAAGGGTTTTACAATTGATAAATTCTTGATTCCNGTTTCTTCTATAACTTCCCTAAGTGCTGTTTGAGAAATATTTTCATTTTTTTCGGCTTTTCCCTTTGGCAAGTCCCATTTTTTATTTCTGTAAATAAATAGGATTTCTGAATTCTGGTTAATTACTTTACCTCCAGCAGCAGTGATTTCTGGAAATTTATTTTTAAATGCTGAAACAACATATGCTTCATTTTCAGAAAGAATTCCAATTGATCTAATATTCTTTTTATTCAAAAGCTTAATTAAGTCAATATTGTCTAACAACTCTAAATCAATCATTAAGCTGTTTTTTAGTTCAGTTTTATTGTNTGAAATAATAATCGGTTTCTCTTTGTAAAAAATTTGTAACATTTAAAATAAATACAAAACTAAATTAATACTTTTGTTTATAGAATTATGGATAAACTNGACCAAAATAATTTCAGAGAACAAACAGCTGAAATTTTATTAAAACTCGAAGCCATAAAACTTAGCCCAAGTAATCCTTTTACATGGGCATCAGGATGGAAGTCTCCTATTTATTGTGATAATAGAATTATACTTTCTGATTCTAACTCAAGAAATCTTATAGCTGATAACTTCGTTAAGATCATCAAGGANAGGTACAAAGACACTGAATTGATAGCTGGTGTTGCAACAGGGGCAATTGGAATTGGAATATTAGTTGCGCAAAAACTTGACTTACCTTTTATTTATGTAAGACCTGAAGCAAAAAAACATGGAAGAAAAAATCAAATAGAAGGAAAGGTTTCACAAAACCAGAAAGTTATTGTTATTGANGATTTGATAAGTACTGGAANGAGTTCATTAAATGCAGTAAAAGCTNTAAAAAATTCNAANTTAAATGTGTTAGGTATGATTGCAATNTTCACTTACGGTTTTGAAATTTCTAAAAGAAATTTTGCAAACGACAAGATTGATTTAGANACACTTTGCGACTATTCTATATTANTAAAAAAAGCACTAGAAACTGAATACATTTCTGAAGACAATCTTGAAACCCTATCGGTATGGAATAAAGATCCTGAAAACTGGAGTTAAATTATCAATTTAATTTCACTCTCAGAATATTTAGACAATTGTTTATTTGACACTCTTATTGTTATTTTACCATCTANTCCTACTTTAATTATATTACCTTGGAATTTACTCATGTCATTCGCTGAAAAATTTGAGGTTTCATTTTTTTTGTAAAGTAGGCTATTGTAATTTTTTATTAATTCATTCTCATTTATTTTAAAGAGATNGAAGTTTTTTTCTAATATCTTTTGTAATTCGCACGCTATTGTTTCAACAGAATTTAATTTTCCTGTTTCAATAAAAATTGAAGTTGCGTTAGGCAAATTTTTAAATTTGCTTTGATTAATATTTATTCCTATCCCTATTACAGAGTGTTTTATCTTCTTTCCTCTAATATTATTTTCGATTAGAATTCCAGAGATTTTTTTATCTTCTGTCATAATGTCATTTGGCCATTTAATTGTCAGGTCAAATAAATTATATTTTTTTAGTGTTTCGTATACAGAAATTGAGCTTATTACATTTAGCATAAATTTTTTGTCAATTTCAAAATNGCNAAATCTTTTNTAAATGCTAAATGCAAGATTTAAAGAAGGTTTATTTGACCATANATTTCCGTTTCTTCCCCTACCTTGTGTTTGATGTTTAGATACAACCACAGTTAAATCATCTAAACTTTCTTTATTTAAAAGTTTTTTTAAATAAGAATTTGTCGAATCTATGGCATCAAGTTTGATTATTTTCATTCACATAAAGTAAAAAAAAATAATAAATTTGCACAAACACAAAGACTCTTAATGGCAGGCAGAACAAAATTTAAAAAACTAATCAGATTGATAATCGATGGAATTGAAGATGTAAAAGGTAATGAAATTAGTTTATTAGATTTGAGAAAGCTTGAAAACAGAGTAAGTGATTATTTTATTATTTGTGATGGAAATTCCAACACGCAAGTTAATGCAATTATCAGTTCTATTACTAAAAAAGTTAGTAAAGTGTTACGTGACAAACCATGGGGTGTTGAAGGAACAGAAAATGCTGAATGGGTATTATTAGACTATGTAGATGTTGTGGTTCATGTGTTTCAAAAAGAAAAAAGAGAATTTTACGATCTTGAAGGATTGTGGGGGGATGCAAAAAAAATAGAATTAAATTAGATTAATGAAAAATCAAAAAAAACAACAAAAACAGCCTCAGTTTAATCAATATTGGATTTTTGGTTCAATTGTGCTTGTTTTTTTATTACTTAACATATTTTCTGGTGGTGGATCACAAAGTTCAGCCACAACAACTCCTTCGAAATTTTTTGAATATGCGTCAAACGGTGATGTTGAAAGAATTGAAATAGTTAACAAACGTGAAGTTTTTGTTTATTTAACGCGTGATGCAAGTTTAAAAGATGAACATAGAAATTCATCCAAAAATTCCTTATTATCAATAGCATCCAAAAACCCGAATTACAGATTTGAATTCGGAGATTTACAAAACTTTGAAAACAAGCTTTCCAAAGTTAATGATGAAAACAATCAAAATATAGAAGTTAATTATATAACTGAACAAAATATTTGGGGAGATATAATCATTTCAATGCTACCTTTTATTGTAATTATAGCAATATGGATTTTCATAATGAGAAGAATGTCTGCCGGGGGCGGTGGTGCTGGAGGTCAAATATTTAATATTGGTAAATCAAAAGCTAAATTATTTGATGCAAACTCTCAGGTAAAAGTAACCTTTAAGGATGTAGCTGGTCTAGAAGGTGCTAAAGAAGAAGTGCAGGAAATTGTTGATTTTCTTAAAAACCCAAAAAAATATACAGCACTTGGAGGTAAAATTCCTAAAGGTGCTTTGCTTATTGGTTCTCCTGGTACAGGAAAAACCCTTCTAGCAAAGGCAGTTGCTGGTGAGGCTAAGGTTCCTTTTTTCTCACTTTCAGGTTCGGATTTTGTTGAAATGTTTGTTGGTGTTGGTGCATCGAGAGTTAGAGATTTGTTCAAACAGGCAAAAGAAAAATCTCCTTCAATTATATTTATTGACGAAATTGATGCAATCGGTAGAGCAAGAGGAAAGAGTAACTTTACTGGATCAAATGATGAAAGGGAAAACACATTAAACCAGTTATTGACCGAAATGGATGGTTTTGGTACAAATACTAATGTGATAGTAATAGCTGCAACAAATCGTGCAGATGTTTTAGACAAAGCTTTAATGAGAGCTGGAAGATTTGATAGACAAATTTATGTAGATCTTCCTGATGTAAGAGAAAGAAAGAAAATCTTTGAGGTTCATTTAAGACCCCTTAAAAAATCTTCATCGGTCGATGTTGATTTCTTGTCGAAACAAACACCAGGTTTTTCTGGAGCAGATATTGCGAATGTTTGTAATGAGGCAGCTTTGATTGCCGCAAGAAAAAATAAAAAATCTGTTGGAAAACAAGATTTTCTAGACGCAGTGGACAGAATTGTTGGAGGTCTAGAGAAAAAAAATAAAATCATTACTGAGGATGAGAAAAAAGCGGTAGCTTATCATGAAGCAGGGCATGCAACAGTGAGTTGGATGCTTGAACATGCTGCTCCATTAGTTAAAGTTACAATTGTTCCGAGAGGAAGGTCATTAGGTGCTGCATGGTATCTTCCCGAAGAAAGGCTAATTGTGAGACCTGAACAAATGTTAGATGAAATGTGTGCTGCGTTAGGAGGTAGAGCAGCCGAGAAAGTCATCTTTAATAAAATTTCAACAGGAGCACTAAGTGATCTCGAGAAAGTCACTAAACAGGCAAGATCTATGGTTACTGTATATGGTTTAAATGATAAAGTTGGAAATTTAACCTACTATGACTCATCAAACGGAAATGAATACGGATTTACAAAGCCATACAGTGANCAAACCGCTGAAACAATNGATAAAGANATTTCAGCAATAATNGAAAAGCAGTANCAGAGAGCAATTTCNATTCTGAAAAAGAACAAGAAAAAACTAATTGAACTAGCTGANGTTTTACTCACNAAAGAGGTTATTTTTAAGGANAATCTCGAAGAAATATTTGGCAAAAGGCCATTTGANAAGGAAGAACCGAAAGAAACAANATCTAAATAACTATTATTTATAGTTTTAGTTACTGTAAATTAACCACGTTTCGTTAACTTTAAGGAACAAATTCCTCCTTGTAATAAATTATAGAAAAATTGAATTTTTTTAGTAAATTTTTTAAAAAATCCTCTTCAGAAAAAGAATCCAACAGACCTGAAAGCAAATTCCTTCCNAAAAAAAAAGCGGTAATTGAAGAAAGATTCATATTGAAATTTATTGAAAATGGTGGTAAATTTCTATACTGTGAAAATTTAATTGAAGTTCAAGAAAATTTTGATTTAATTTTAGCTGAAAATGAATGGATAAATCAAGATCTTTTGATGATTAAATCCAAACTAAAAAAAGAATTTAATTTAAATAATAATAATTTTAGCTCAAGTTTAGAAGAGACTAAGTGCTTTGTAACTGATTGTGAAAACCTAATTGCAAGTGATGGTTCAATTTTAATTTCCTCAAATCAAATTAATGAGAAAAAGCTAAATGAGTTTCCTGACAACTTAATTATATTATCTGATACAATGAAGTTGAAAAATACCATTAGTGAAGGTCTTTCAGAGATAAAATCTAAAAGCAAATATATTCCAACTAATATTACTACTATAAAAAATTTTAGTGTGATTAAAGGNGATAAAGATTTTTTAAGATACGGAACTTCTTCAAAAAACTTATATTTGATCCTTTTAGAAAAAGGATTTGAATAGTTTTGAAAGAATCAAATAAAAGAATAATTAGTGGGTTAGTTTTTGGAGGATTATTTATATCATCATTGTATACACATGTTTCTTTTGCTCTATTAACATTCATATTTGGAATTATTTCAACAAATGAATTTAATAAGCTTACAAACCAAAAGGGTATTGGTTATTATTTAGTTTTTTCTTTAATCTATATTTATTTTGCTCTAACTGAGTATCTTTTAAATATCAATAATCAGCCAAATTCATGGTTTAATGACTTAAAAGACACCTTGTTAATTTTTAGCATATTTGTTTCGCTATTCCTTTTGAGAGATTTATTTTCAACCAAAAATTTAACAAGTATTTTAATCAAAAAATATTTTCGTTTTATTTTTTATATAACCTCTTCTTTTATATTCATATATCTGATAGCTAATTTTAACGGATTTTATGACCCTTCGATAATATTGGGTTGTTTTATTTTAATTTGGGTGAATGATAGCTTTGCATACATGGTTGGTAAAAAATTTGGTAAGCAAAAACTGTTTTATAGTATTTCTCCTCATAAAACTGTTGAGGGATTTTTAGGAGGTTTACTTTTTTGCTGTATTTCAGCATCGCTAGTTTCTAGATATGTAGACGATAGTATAAGCACTTCAAACTGGTTAACAATGGCAATTATTGTAAGTGTTTTTGGTACGCTTGGAGATTTAATTGAATCTAAATTCAAAAGGGAGTCAAATGTAAAAGACAGTGGTAAAATTATGCCGGGTCATGGTGGGATTTTAGATAGGCTAGATAGTATTATATTTGCTAGCCCATACATTTATCTATTTTTAAAATTAATCTAACATGTTTCACAAAGAAGGATTTAATATTATTTTAAGTGCATTTGTAATTGTATCGCTTTTAATAATATCTGTTGACTATTTCGAAGTAAAATTTGCATTAACCATCAAAGTTTTTTTGATTGTAATGTTAATTTTAATACTACAATTCTTTAGAAATCCTAAAATCGATATTAACAGTAACGAAAATTATATATTATCGCCGGTTGACGG
The DNA here is from genome assembly GCA_002691265.1 of Flavobacteriaceae bacterium. Taxonomy (GTDB): domain Bacteria; phylum Bacteroidota; class Bacteroidia; order Flavobacteriales; family Flavobacteriaceae; genus MED-G13. The sequence continues at coordinate 11,992 of NZHJ01000006.1, forward strand.
AAAGGTTGTAATAATTGAAGAAGTTTACGAGCCTGAATTTTTTAAAGATAAAAGACTACAAGTTAGTATTTTCATGTCTCCGATTAATGTACACGTTACTAGATATCCAATGGGTGGTAATATTATATTCTCTAAATATCATCCCGGCGCTTATTTAGTGGCATGGCATCCAAAATCGAGTACAAAAAATGAAAGAACTACAATCGTACTTGAAAATAATAATTTTGGAAAGGTATTGTACAGACAAATTGCAGGTGCAATAGCAAGAAGAATTGTGAACTATGCGGAAGTTGGTGATTTAGCTGAGCAAGGAAAAGATGCAGGTTTTATAAAATTTGGATCTAGAGTTGATCTATTCCTTCCGATTGGTACAAAAGTAAATGTAAAATTAAATGAGGTTGTTAAAGGTGGAATAACGGTTATTACATCTAAGGACTGACCCTATCCTTCTAATTTTTTTAGCCTCTCTTCCAACACAGAGATTTTTGAAATTGCATCGTTTTTCTTCTTAATCTCATTTTGAACTATTGAATCGGGCGCATTTTCAGTGAATCTTTTATTTTCTAATTTAGAATTAACAGACTTTAAAAAACCTTTTTGATAATCTAAGTCCTCATTGATTTTTTTAATCTCTTCGTCAAAGTCAATTTCTTTTTCAAAAGGCAAAGAGTAAATATTGGATTCAACTCTGAAAGAAAGCGCATCTTTTATATCTGAATCTACATAATTTATATCCTTAATATTACATATCTTTTTGACTATTGAATCGTAATTCTTAGAAAAATTATCATTGTTAACAACGCTAAGATTAAGAGATTCTTTAAATGAAATTTGATATTTTTTTCTGATATTTCTAATCCCAGAAATTATATTTTGAAGGGCTTCAAAATCATTTATAGTGTCAATTGGTAACTTAGTATCAAATTCAGGCCAGCTAGAAATGATAATAGCTTCTTCAGATTTTCTTTTTTCGATTAAATGCCATATTTCTTCTGTAATAAAAGGCATAAATGGATGTAAAATAATTAGATTTTTCTCGAATATTTTGATTAAATCTCTATGTGTTTTTTCATCTATAGGCTGTCCATATTGTGGCTTGATGATTTCAAGTAAAACAGAGCAAAAGTCATCCCAAATCAGCTTGTAAATACACATAAGCGCATCACTTATTCTGAATTTGCTAAAATGATCATTAATTGTATTTAAAACAGAATTAAATTTTTGATTATACCAATCTATAGTAACCGAACAATAGTCAGGCTGATTAGTGTCAACTACTTCCCATCCTTTGATAAGTTTTAACGAATTCCAAATTTTATTTGAAAAAGATTTGCCCTGATCACATAAACTTTCGTCAAATAACAAATCATTTCCAGCAGCAGAGCTTAGCATAAGTCCAACACGAACACCATCTGCACTGTAATCATCAATTAACTTTAATGCATCTGGTGAGTTACCTAATGATTTACTCATTTTTCTTCTTTGCTTATCTCTAACAATACCTGTAAAATAAACGTTATTAAAAGGTTTATTGTCTCTAAACTGATATCCAGCCATGATCATTCTAGAAACCCAGAAAAAAATTATATCTGGACCGGTAACTAAATCATTTGTAGGATAGTAGTAGTTAACCTCATCATTTTCTGGATTATTTATTCCATCGAAAACACTGATTGGCCATAGCCATGAAGAAAACCAGGTATCCAAAACATCTTCATCTTGGGTTAAATTCGCCAGAGAAATATTATTGTTTTTAGTTTTCTTCCTAACCTGCTCTAAAGCTAAATCTATATTTTCAGCTACTACGTAATCCTTATTTTCATCACCATAATAAAAAACAGGAATTTGATGGCCCCAATACAACTGTCTTGAAATATTCCAGTCTCTTATGTTTTCCATCCAATTTCTAAATGTATTATCAAACTTTTTTGGAAAAAATTTGATATCCTTAGATTTTAAAACGGATTTAATAGCAGGCTTCACAAGATCTTCCATNTTTAAAAACCATTGGTGACTAAATTTAGGTTCAATTACAGATCCTGTTCTTTCACTNACACCAACATTNTGAATTATNTTTTCCTTTTTTACAAATAAACCCAATGANTCCAATTCATCTATAATCTTTTCTCTTGCATCAAATCTATCCATCCCAGAATAATGAAGACAAATGTCATTTAATGAAGCATCATCATTTAGAATGTCTATAAATTCTAAATTATGTTTTTCACCCAATAATTTATCATTGTGATCGTGAGCAGGTGTTACTTTTAAACAACCGGTCCCATATTCAATATCAACATATTCGTCAGCTATTATTGGAATATGTCTGTTAACAATAGGTACAATCGCACTTCTTCCAATAAATTCTTTATACCTTTTATCTTTGGGATTAACACATATTGCTGAATCACCTAAAATTGTCTCTGGCCTAGTTGTAGCAATTGTTACATGATTGTCAGAGTCTATAATCTTATATTTAACATAATATAAATCATCATTTTTTTCAACGAAATTTACTTCTTCATCAGACAAAGTAGTTTTGGCTTCTGGATCCCAATTAACCATTCTGTAACCTCTGTAAATCAATCCTTTATTATATAAATCAATAAATACTTTTAATACAGATTTGCTCATTTTATCATCAAGAGTAAATGTGGTTCTGTTCCAATCACATGAACAACCAATTTTCTTGAGCTGATCTAAAATTATATTACCAAATTCATTTTTCCATTCCCAGGCATATTCCATAAACTCCTCCCTTGAAATATCATTTTTTTCAATTCCATTACTTTTTAATTTCTCTACTACNTTNGCCTCCGTTGCAATTGAGGCATGNTCAGTNCCNGGAACCCAACAAGCGTTTTTTCCCAATAATCTTGCTCTTCTGATTAAAATATCCTGAATAGTGTTATTAAGCATGTGGCCCATGTGTAAGACACCTGTAATATTAGGTGGAGGAATTACAATTGTATATGGTTCACGGTCATCAGGCTTTGAAGAAAAATAATCATTTTTAATCCAATAAGAGTACCATTTATCCTCTATTTTTTGATGATTATATTTTGCTTGAATACTCATAAATAAATTTCACTTTACGAAAATACTCATATTTCTTAATCTGACTAATTATAATTATATTTATCTGGTTAAATTTTATTAAAAAAATTATGAAAAAATTATTTACACTAGTACTGATTTTCTTTATTGGCTTTTTAGGTTTTTCTCAAAATAAAAAAGCTGTTATCAACTTTGACAAAACAGTTATAGATTACGGGACAATTGATAAAGGGGCAAATGGAGTTAGAGATTTTGTATTTACAAATACCGGTGATGCACCGCTAATTATTTCTAATGTTAAGTCAACATGCGGGTGCACGATCCCTAAAAAACCTGAAAAACCAATTTTACCCGGTGAATCTGACAAAATTCAAGTCAAATACGACACAAAAAGAGTTGGTTTTATCAGAAAGTCAATAAGTGTTACTTCTAATGCATCTAATCCAAATGTTATTTTAAAGATCACAGGTCAAGTGATTGCTGATAATAAAAAAACTGGTCTTGAAAAGAAGAAGAAAAGTATTGTAGAAGACTATTAAAATTAAAGTTTACACATGCTAACAATTTCAAATAAGGGGAAATTAATGCCAGAATCCCCTATAAGAAAGCTCGTTCCATTTGCAGAAAAGGCTAAACAAAAAGGTGTTAAGGTGTTCCATTTGAATATTGGTCAGCCTGATATTGAAACACCTCCAGCTGCAATTGAAGCTGTTAGAAATTCTAAAATTAAGGTTTTAGCTTATTCTAAATCAGAGGGTGATATTGAACTCAGAAATAAAATTTGTAATTATTATTCCAAACTTGATATTAAAATAAATAATTCTGAGGTTNTAGTCACTAGTGGTGCAAGTGAAGCATTATTATTTACNNTAGGAAGTATTATGGATCCTTNTGANGAAATCATNATTCCCGAACCTTTTTATGCNAATTATAATGGTTTTTCTGTAGCGAATGGTGTTAATATAATACCTATATTTTCAAGCATTGATAATAATTTTAAATTACCAAAAATTGAAGATTTTGAAAATCTAATTACAGAAAAAACAAAGGGAATTTTAATATGTAATCCAAATAACCCAACAGGATACGTGTATTCTAGAGATGAAATAAAAACGCTTGTTGAAATTGTAAAAAAACATAACTTATTTTTAATTGCTGATGAAGTATATCGTGAATTTACCTACGAAAATGCATGTCATACCTCAATTCTTGAATTTAGCGAAATTCAAGAAAATGCAATTGTCATAGACTCTGTTTCTAAAAGATACAGTATGTGCGGCGCAAGAATTGGTTGTATAATTTCTAAAAATGCTGAATTTATTTCAACTGCAATGAAATTTGCTCAAGCAAGGCTTTCTCCCCCAACTTTAGCTCAAATTGCTAGTACAGCAGCTATGGATGTGGGGGAAGAATATTTTGATTCAGTGATAAATGAATATAATGAAAGAAGAAAAACTCTAATTAAAGGTTTGAATGAAATACCTGGAGTAAAAGTTTCAATTCCAAACGGTGCATTCTATTGCGTGGTAGAATTACCTGTTAAAAATTCTGAAAATTTTGCAAAATGGCTTTTAGAGGATTTTTCTTTGAATAACGAGACTATTATGGTAGCTCCTGCGGCTGGCTTTTACTCATCCCTAAATATGGGAGTAAATCAGGTTAGAATTGCATATGTCCTTAATCAATCTGATTTAAAAACTTGTGTTAATATTCTAAAAAATGGACTCGCGGAATATTTGAAAAATGATTAGAAAAAATATATCCTTAAAAAAATATAATTCTTTCAATATTGATGTTAATGCAAAAGAATTTGTTGAAGTTAATTCAAAAGATGAATTAATAGAAATAGCCAATAAAACTAAAGATAAAAATGTCCTTTATTTGGGTGGTGGCAGTAATATTTTATTTACCAGAGATTTTAATGGAATTGTTATTCATCTTAAGATCAAGGGAATACAATGTGAAAAAACAAATTCTGATGAAACTGTGGTAAAAGCTAATGCAGGTGAAAATTGGAATGATTTTGTTGAATTTTGCATAAAAAATGATTTAGGTGGGATAGAAAATTTATCTATGATACCTGGAAATGTTGGTTCTGCACCAGTTCAAAATATTGGAGCCTACGGAGTAGAACTCAAAGATGTTTTTTTAACGTGTGAAGTTTTTAATAAAAATGATTTTTCAATCAAAACATACAATTTAGAGGACTGTAAGTTTGAGTACAGAAATTCAATTTTTAAAGAAAATAAAAATTTAATTATTCTTTCCGTTAGACTTAAACTAAAAAATAAAAATCATAAAATTAACTCCTCTTATGGTGGAATAAATGATGAATTAAAAAAATTAAAAATTTCAAAACCAACAATAAAAGATATTTCAAATGTCGTTTGTAGCATTAGAAAAAGAAAACTTCCAGATCCCAAAAAAATCGGTAATGCTGGTAGTTTTTTTAAGAATCCAGTTGTAAAAAAGGATAAGTTAGAATGGATTAAGAAATATTTTAATGATGTTCCATCGTACAAATTAGACGATAAAAATTATAAAATTCCTGCTGCATGGTTAATCGAATCTGCAGGTTTAAAAGGAAAAGAATTAGACGGATTCGGAATACACAAAACACAGCCTCTGGTTCTTGTTAATTATGGAGGTGCTAAAGGTGAAGATATTTATAAACTCTCCCTATCGATTAAAGAAATAATTTTTAAAATATTTAAAATAGAGTTGGAAACAGAAGTGAACATTATTTAATAAATTTGAATTATTATGGTACCTACAATAGTTACAATTTTAGTGCTAGGATTATGTGTTATGGGAATTAGCATAAAGATTTGGGCAAAAAAAGACGGTGAGTTTTCTGGAACTTGCGCTAGTCAAAATCCTTATTTAAATCAAGAAGGAGAAAACTGTAGTTTTTGCGGCAAAAGTCCTGATGAATTCAAAGAATGTAGTGGGAAAAATTAGTAACATCTTAAAAAAACTTGGTCCTGGTTTATTATTTGCTGGGGCTGCCATTGGAGTGTCACATTTGGTTCAGTCTACAAAATCAGGAGCTGATTTTGGTTTGGGATTAATTTGGGCACTATTGATTGCTAATTTATTTAAATATCCTTTTTTTCAGTATGGCCCCAAGTACGCCCTAGCTACAGGTGAAAGCATGCTTCATGGTTATAAAAAGCTAAGCCAAAGTATTCTAATTGTATATTTTATTTTAACAATTGCAACAATGTTTTCCATTCAAACAGCTGTGACGATTGTAACTGCAGGGATCGCAAAATCTATAAGTGGTGATATATTCTCCGTTGAAATTTGGACAATATTAATTACAATTTTTTGCTCTTTAATTTTGGTAATCGGTAGATATAAAACCCTTGATAGCATAATCAAGTACATAATTATAATACTTGCAATAAGTACTGTGACAGCCACACTAATTGCCAGTACTGAATTTGAAATGGAAATGAATTTTAATCAAGTGTTTCCTAGTGACTCCATTGGAATTATATTTTTAATTGCATTTATGGGCTGGATGCCCGCTCCTTTAGATATATCAGTTTGGCATTCCATTTGGGCCTTGGAAAAAAAGAAAACTTTAAAAAACTATTCACTTAAGAATTCGATGTTTGATTTTAATGTAGGTTACATAGGCACTGCAATGCTTGGAATATGTTTCATTTGCCTTGGATATTTTGTAATGTATGAATCTGGTGAAACATTTAGTGATTCTGCAGGAGCTTTTTCAAATCAGCTAATTGAAATGTATACAAGTAGTCTAGGAAACTGGTCTTATTATATAATAGGAATTGCCGCATTTTCAACGATGTTAAGCACAACCATAACAACATTAGATGCATCCCCAAGAGCGATGTCAGAAACAACTAAACTAATTTTTGATAATCAAAGTAAAAGTGGTTATTTAGTATGGTTAGGAATTCTTGCATTTGGAACAATAACAATCTTTTTTGCTTTTTCATCTCAAATGGGATTACTTATTAAAATTGCAACAATTTTATCTTTTTTAACTGCACCATTTTACGCAATTATTAATTATATCTTAATTTCATCTGAGAATACACCAAAAATAAATAGACCGAGTAGGTTTATGCATTTTCTAAGTATTGTAGGAATAGTTTATTTAATTGGATTTTCAATATTCTTTTTAATAAAAGGTGTTTAAATTTTTAATAATACTCCTTATCTTTGTCTAATTAAAAATTAAGACATATTTCTTGAGTAATATTACAGAAAATATAAAAGAAAATCTTTTCCAAATTGATATTCCTGAAACTGATACCGTAATAAAGGAGCAAACAGAGTGGTTCAAAGTTGACCTTCCAAAAAAAGTAATTGAACATAAAAAGAAACCCGACTGGTTAAGAGTTAAGCTTCCAATTGGACCTAAGTATACAAAACTTAGAAAACTAGTTGAGGAAAATAATTTACACACTATATGTACTTCTGGTAGCTGCCCCAATATGGGTGAATGTTGGGGAGAAGGTACTGCAACATTTATGATTCTTGGAAATATCTGTACAAGATCATGTAAATTTTGCGGTGTAAAAACCGGAAAGCCACTACCTGTTGATTGGGAAGAAGCTGAAAAAGTTGCAAATAGTATTAGAATAATGCAGATAAAACACGCTGTTCTAACTAGTGTTGACAGAGATGATTTGAGAGATGATATGGGAAGTAAATTTTGGGTAGAAACAATCAAAAAAATAAGAGAATTAAATCCAGGTATAACCCTTGAAGCATTGATTCCAGACTTTCAGGGAATTCATGAACATATTGACAGACTTGTAAATATAAAACCAGAGGTAATTTCTCATAATATTGAGACCACCAGAAGATTAACTAAAGAAGTTCGTGTTCAAGCAAAATATGACAGAAGTATTGATGTACTTAAGTATATGAAAGACAGTGGACAAAGAAGGACTAAATCGGGAATTATGCTTGGTTTAGGGGAAACTAAAGAAGAAGTTATTGAAACTATTCATGATTTAAAAAATGCAAAAGTTGATATTGTTACTATAGGACAATACTTACAGCCAAGCAAAAAACATCTTCAAGTTCAAAGATTTGTAACCCCAGATGAGTTTTTGGAATATAAAGAAATAGGTGAGAAATTAGGATTTAAACACTTTGAAAGCAGTGCACTAGTTAGATCATCATACAGGGCGAGAAAACATATTCAATAGACTAAATTATCTTATCTCTTATTGTTTCAATGAAAATTTTCTCTTCTGAAATATCAACGCTTATCGGCAAATAATATAAATTTTCAATATTGAATTTCCTTAACTTAGAATAATCTTTTTCGGTTGTAATTGTAATGTTATCCCTGAATTTTATAATATCTTTTTCCTTGTAGTCAAAGTGGTCTGGATATTTAAAGTGTTGAACAGTTATATTCTTATCTTCTAGAAAACTTATTAAAACTTCAGAATTAACAATACCTGTTACTACGTTGACTTTTTTATTTGATAATTTCATAATATTCAACGCATCACTAGAAGAATATAGTTCTTCCGAATACTTAATCTTACTGAAGAAAATATGCTGATTAGAACTTAATTTAACCCTATCAATTAAGTAATTTTTATTACTTTGAGAAAAATTTTCAGGACATTTTGTTATGACAATTGAATCAGCTCTTTTGGAACCTTTTTTTGATTCTCTTAGACTTCCCCTAGGTAATAAATAATCATTAAAGTATAAATTTGTGTAGTCTGATAATAATAATGAGTAAGTGGGAATTACTTTTCTATGTTGGAAAGCATCGTCTAAAATAATTAGATTCACTCCATGATCAATAAGCTTATTTATACCTCGTCTTCTTTTTTTATCAACCGCTACACTAATATTTTTAAATTTTGAATAATATTGGAATGGCTCATCTCCAATAGAGTTAGCATCATCTCTTTTGGATGCTAAAATAAACCCTTTTGATTTTCGTTTGTATCCCCTACTCAAAATACCAATCTTATATTCTTTAGAAAAATGATTTATCAGAAATTCCACCATTGGTGTTTTTCCAGTGCCACCAACGGTTAGGTTCCCAACACTTATTATAGGGATATCAAAGGAGTATGATTTCAGTAATCCAAAATCATACAACTTATTTCTCAAAAAGGTAATTAAATAAAATTGAAGGCTAAGTTTCCAATAAATTATTTTTTTTATCAATTTCATCGTAACTAAAGTAATTATTTATCTTTGAAATAAATAATTATGAGATGTTAGTTAAAGATGTAATTGATTTTTTAAATAGTTATGCTCCATTAGATTATGCCGAGGATTTTGATAACACAGGCCTCATGTTAGGTAATAAAAATGATAAGGTTAATGGCATAATTATTTGTCTTGATGCAACAAAGGAAGTTGTTCAAGAAGCAATTGACTCAAATAAAAACCTGATAATTAGCTTTCATCCAATTATTTTTAAAGGTTTAAAAAAACTTTCACCAGGTAATTATGTTAATGATTCAATTTTATTGGCTGTAAAAAATGATATTTCAATTTTTTCAATTCATACTGCATTAGACAATTCAATAAAGGGTGTAAATATGAAATTATGTGAAGTATTAGGGATAAATAATCCAAAAATATTGATGCCGAAAACTAAAACAATAAAAAAGCTTACAACTTACATTCCTAAGAAAGATGCTGAGAATCTTAGAAAAAAATTATTTGGGATCGGTGCAGGTTCTATAGGCAAGTACGAAAACTGTAGTTTTTCCTTTGAGGGAGTTGGAACATTTAAAGGAAATAAAAATTCAAATCCCACTTTAGGAGTAAAACAAAAAGATACTGAAGTAGAAGAGGTATGTGTCAATATTACATTTTTAAAACATTTGGAAGAAATGGTATTGTTTGGCTTGAGAGAAGTTCATCCATATGAAGAAATTGCATATGAATTAAATACCTTGGAGAATATTAACGAAAATATTGGAATGGGAATGGTTGGCGAATTTAAGCGAGCAATTTCAGAAAAGGAACTTTTTGAATTAATCAAAAATAAATTAGGATCAAAATTTTTAAAACATTCGAAACTCCTAAAAAAACCAATCAAAAAGATAGCAGTTTTAGGTGGTTCTGGTAGTTTTGGAATTGAAAAAGCAATATCGGTTAAGGCTGATGCATACATAACCTCTGATTTAAAGTATCACGATTATTTTAAAGCTGAAAATTTAATTTTATTAGTTGATGTAGGGCATTATGAAAGCGAACAGTATACAAAAAATTTATTGTTTGATATTCTTACAAAAAAATTCCCTAATTTTGCAATCGCTTTAGCGAAAACAAATACAAACCCTGTTAAATTCAGATAAAAATGGTCAAGAAGAAAGAACCAACAGTTGAGGAAAAATTAAGAGCTCTTTACGATTTACAATTAATTGATTCAAGAATTGATAAAATTAGAGATATTAGAGGTGAACTTCCTCTGGAAGTCAGAGATTTAGAAGATGAAATTGAAGGATTGAATAAGAGAATTGAAAAATTAGATGGAAGCCTTAAAGAATTGGACAACCAAATCTCTGCAAAGAAAAATTTAATTGAAGAAGCCAAAGCTTTAATGAAGAAGTATACTGAGCAACAGAAGAATGTTAGAAATAATCGTGAGTTTGATTCATTAACAAAAGAAACTGAATACCAGGAACTAGAGATTCAACTTGCTGAAAAAAATATAAAAGAATTTAAAACTCAAATTGAACTAAAGAATGAATCTATAGAATCCGTAAAATCTACCCTTTCAGAAAAAACTGATCACTTAAAGCATAAAAAAGGTGAACTTGATAACATTCTTAAAGAAACTGAAAAAGAAGAAAATATGTTACTTGCCAAATCTGAAGATTACAAGAAACTTATCGAAGAGAGGTTATTATTTGCATACGGTAAAATTAGAAGCAATGTGAAAAACGGATTAGCAATTGTACCTATTGAAAGGGGTGCAGCTGGTGGTTCATACTTTACAATTCCTCCTCAGGTCCAAATGGAAATAGCGTCTAGAAAAAAAATCATAACTGATGAACACAGTGGTAGAATTTTAGTAGATGAGGTATTAGCAACTGAGCAAAAAGAAAAAATGGAAAAGCTTTTTTCCAGTATTTAAATAGAGTGAAAAAACTTTTTATTTCCATATTTCTTGTAGGGATGTTTTACAGTTCATGTGCACAAGAAAAAAATAGTAGAATTCAGCAAAATTTACAACCAATTTCTGTTAATGAAAAAGACGTTCACAAGGCCTACTTCGCAAGTGGATGTTTTTGGTGTGTTGAAGCTATTTATGAGAGTTTAATTGGAGTTAAAGAAGTAACTAGTGGTTATTCAGGTGGTGACACAAATAATCCAACGTATGGTTTAGTGAATACTAAATTAACAGGTCATGCTGAAACAATTGAAGTTGTTTATGATCCAAGTGAGATTTCTTTTTCAAATTTACTTGATGTTTACTTTGGTTCACAAAATATAGATCAAATTAATGGTCAAGGACCTGATATGGGGCCACAATATAGATCAATCATTTTTTATCAAAATAATAGACAAAAAACACTAATTGAATCCAAAATAGATAAGATTGAATTTGAAAAAAATCTTAAGGTGGCCGCAGAGTTATATCCCTTTAGAAAATTTTGGGTTGCTGAAAAATATCACCAAAACTTTAAAAAAAATAACCCAAACCATCCGTACATAAAAAATGTCTCTGACCCAAGATTTAAAAATTTCAAATTTAAATTTGAGGATTTGATTAAAGATTAATCAAAAATGGATTTTTCAAATAAAGAGATTTATAATTACATTGATAATCATTCTTCTGACGAAAGTGATATTCTTTATGAATTAAGAAGAGAGACTGAATTAAAATGTTTGAATCCAATAATGCTTAGCGGAAAAATTCAGGGAAACTTTTTAGCAATTATTTCAAAATTAATAAAACCTTTCAATGTTCTTGAAATTGGAACATACACAGGATATTCAACATTGTGTATTGCTGAAGGTCTAAATCCAGCAGGTATGATTCATACAATTGACAAGAATGAAGAGCTTTTACAAATACAAAATAAATATTTTGAGAAATCCGGTTTAAGAAGTCAAATAAAACAATATACTGGGGATGCTTTAGCTATAATTCCTAAATTAAAATTTGATTTTGATATGGTATTTCTAGATGCTAATAAAGAAAATTATGTTAAGTATTTAGAACTTATCTCACCAATTTTAAAACCTGGTGGGGTTTTATTAACCGATAATGTTCTATGGCATGGAAAAATACTTGAAAGCTCTGAAAATCAAGATAGAGTAACCAGATTAATTGATAATTTCAATAAAAAAATTGTAGAGGATAAAAGTTTAAAAACTGTGATGCTTCCTATACGAGACGGGATAAGTTTAACATTAAAATTATAGATCTCTCTTAATTGAGCCTGATACCGAATCAATTTCAGATTTAACTTTATCTATTTCGGACTTAATCTGTTTGGTAATATCAGTATTTTTATCAATACTATCTGTAGAATTATTGATCTCTTGTTTTATTTCATTAGTAGCATGTTTAATGTTGTTAATTCCTTTACCAAGGTTTCTAGCAAAGTCAGGAATCTTATCTGCGCCAAATAATAAAACAACTATAAAAATTATAAAACCAATCTCAGGTCCACTGATAAATAAAAACATATTTTGATTAAGATTTATACAAATATAATGAGTAAGTTTATTTAACTAAAGTAACTCATAAAATTTATGAAAAAAATGTTACTGGCTAGTACTTCAACAATCTACGGACAGAAGTACCTAGAATATTTACTTGAAGATATAAAAATACTTTTTTCTGGTTGTGAGAAAATTATTTTTATCCCATACGCTCGGCCTTCAGGTATTAGCCATCTTGAATATACAAACAAGGCAAAAAAAGTATTTGAATCTCTAAATTTAAATATACTTGAGTATACAAAGGATAATTTAAAAGAACAACTTGAAATTTGTGATGGAATTTTTACAGGTGGAGGAAACACATTTTTACTTCTAAATAAGTTATATGAATTTAACTTAATAGAAGATTTAAGGTATAAGATAAATTCAGGAATTCCATACTTGGGGACAAGTGCTGGAACCAATATATGTGGTCTCTCCATAGGAACAACTAATGATATGCCTATAATTCATGTGATAAGTTTTGAAGCACTTGGAATTATTGACGTCAATATTAATCCACACTATATCGATCAGATTGAAGGAATTGAACACATGGGAGAATCTAGAGAAACTCGTATAAATGAGTTTCATAATCTTAATGATCAATTAGTTGTTGGCTTAAGAGAAGGTTCTTCACTTAGCGTTATGGGTAATGATATTATTTTGATGGGTACAAAAAAAGCTGTTATTTTTAAAAAAGGAAATAAACTATTTGAAATTGAGACAGGTTTTAATCTCAAAAATTTAATATAAAAAGATCCCATTATTATATCTTTGAATTATGAAAGAAAGTAGGGTCTTATTAATGATATTAGATGGCTGGGGTAAATCAAAAAATCCAAAAACCTCTGCTATTGATAATGCCGACACACAGTTCATAGATTCTTTATATGAAAAATACCCAAATGCAAATCTAAAAACTGATGGAATTGAGGTTGGATTACCTGATGGTCAAATGGGAAATAGCGAAGTTGGTCATTTAAATCTAGGAGCTGGAAGAATAGTTTATCAAGAGCTTTCTAGAATTAATATGTCAATTGAAGATGGAAGTTTTAAATCAAAAAAAGTTTTAACTGATGCATTTGAATATGCTGAAAGAGCTAAAAAAAAGGTTCACTTAATGGGACTTATTAGTAGTGGTGGTGTACACTCTCACTATGATCATTTATACGAGCTTATTAATATTTCTGAAATGTATAATTCAAAAGTTTTTATTCATGGATTCACTGATGGAAGGGATGTTGACCCTAAATCCTCAATTAATGATTTAAAAAATTTAGAAAAATATATTCAAGATAAAAATTGTGAATTAGCTTCCATTATTGGCAGATATTATTCAATGGATAGAGATAATCGCTGGGAAAGAACAAAACTTGCATATGATTTAATATGTAGGGGTAAAGGAAAGAAAGTTTCGAGTTTTATTGACGAAATAAAAAGCTCATATAATAGCAATTGCACAGATGAATTTTTAATGCCAATGATAAAGACCGACTCTAATAACAATCCCATTGGAGTTGTTTCAGAGGGAGATGTTATTATTTTCTTCAATTTTAGGACTGATAGAGGAAGACAACTTACAAGGGTAATGACGCAATCAGATTTTAACGAATTTGAAACAAATAATGAAAAGTATCATTTTGTAACTATGACTAACTATGACAGTTCATTTAAGGGTATCAATGTTGTATTTCAAAATAAAGATTTAAGAAACACCTTAGGTGAGGTTTTAGAAAAAAATAATAAGACCCAACTTAGAATTGCCGAAACTGAAAAATATCCACATGTTACTTTTTTCTTTTCAGGCGGTAGAGAAAAACCTTTCAATTTTGAAAGAAGAATTTTAAAAGATTCACCAAAAGTTGCTACATATGATATGAAACCTGAAATGAGTGCTCATGAAATTACAGAGGAACTAATACTAGAAATTGAAAACAAAACAAATGATTTTATTTGTTTGAATTATGCGAATGGAGATATGGTTGGACATACAGGAAGTTTCGAGGCAGCCATAAAAGCCTGTGAAACAATAGATAAATGTGTTAAAAAGGTTATTACATCGTGTATTGAAACTGACTATACAGTATTGTTAATTTCTGATCACGGAAATTGTGATATGATGATGAATGAAGACGGGTCACCAAATACTGCGCATACAAAAAATTTAGTTCCTTTGATTTTAATTAACTCTGAATATAAATCGATATATGACGGGATTTTAGCTGATATTGCACCTACTATTTTAAAAATTATGAATATTGAAATTCCATCGGAAATGACTCAAAATCCTCTTGTATAAAATTATGAGTTTACAAAAATCAATAGAAGAAATTGAATTAATTAGAGATAGTGCTCTATTGGTTTCAAAAACATTGGGCTTATTGGCTAAAGAGATTAAGGAGGGTGTTACTACCTTAATGCTTGATAAAATTGCTGAGGAATTCATTAGAGATAATAATGCTATTCCAGGATTTCTTGGACTATATGACTTTCCAAACACTCTTTGCACAAGTCCAAATTCACAAGTTGTTCATGGTATTCCTAATGACGAACCTCTAAAAAATGGAGATATTATATCCATAGACTGTGGAGTTTTAAAAAATGATTTTTATGGAGATCATGCTTTCACATTCGTTGTTGGTGAGGTTTCTGATGATGTTCAAAAACTATTACAAATTTCAAAAGAATCACTCTATCTAGGAATTAAAGAATTTAAATCTGGAAATCGTGTTGGAGATGTTGGATACGCAATTCAAAATCATTGTGAGAAAAACGGCTATGGAGTAGTAAGAGAGTTGGTTGGACATGGTATAGGAAAAATAATGCATGAAAAACCAGAAATGCCAAACTACGGTAGAAAAGGAACTGGAAAAAAATTTAAAGAGGGCATGGTTGTGGCCATTGAACCGATGATAAATATGAATACGCATAAAATTATACAGCACAATGACGGCTGGACAATAACTACGAAGGACAATCTACCTAGTGCTCATTTTGAACATAATGTGGCAATTATTAATGGAAAACCTGAAATACTTTCTACTTTTAAATTTATATATGAATCACTTGGAATAAGCTCTGACGAAGAAGATGAATTCCATAATTACTTCTAATCGATGAATAATTTAGTAAAAATTGTTCTTAATGTTATTCCAAGAAACTTATTAACGAGACTTAGTTTCTTTATAAAACCTCTAATTAAAATTTACCTTTTTGGGGGAAATCATGTTGACCCAATTGATAATTCAAGTTTTAGAAAATTTCTTCCGTATGGTTATAATAAAATAAGAGTTAATGCACTATCTCCATCGACTTATTCGCTTGAACGACATAGACTTTTATGGCTATACTTAAAAAGAGAAACCGATTTTTTTAGTAAAAAAATAAAAGTTCTTCATTTTGCACCAGAAGCAGCTTTTCTTGGAAAATTTAAGAAACTTAAAAATATTTCATACGATACAATTGATTTAAACTCCCCTTTGGCAGATATAAAAGCAGATATATGTAATTTACCTATCAATAGTGATTCGTATGATTTTATTTTATGTAATCACGTTTTAGAACATATAGTAGATGATGAAAAAGCCATGAAAGAATTGTATCGGGTTTTAAAAAAAGGTGGTACAGGTATATTTCAGGTACCTCTAAATTTGTCAAATAAACAAACATATGAAGATTTTACAATTACTGACCCAAAAGAAAGAAACAAAGCATTTGGGCAATATGATCATGTCAGAGTGTATGGAATGGATTTTTTTGAAAGGCTTGAAAAAGTAGGGTTTAAAGTCGAAAAATGTGAATACACATTAAAACTTAGTGAAGAAGAGAAAATTAAATACTGCTTGCCAAAAAAAGAGATAATCCCTGTCTGTGTAAAATAATTTTTAATAAAAATCATTTAAAACTAACTCTTCAAGCTGATTATTTTCATTTTCAAAAATTACCAGCGATGAGATTTCTTGGTTTTTATCAAAAAACTCAATTATTTCATCAATACTCATTGTATGCAAAGCAGTTGCATAAGCGTCTGCTTCAATGCAAGAAGATGTCTTAACGGTTACACTTAAAATATTTGTTTTGCTTGGATAGCCTGAAAGCGGATTAATTATATGTGCATATCGATTACCATCTGAATCAATCTTAAATTTTCTATATGTTCCAGAAGATGCTAGAGAAATATTATTTAATTCAAGAGTGCTATAAATACTTCTCTCACCGTCAAATCTAGGCATATCAATTGCAATCACCCAGGGCTTATTTTTATTTACATTAGTTCCTGAAGCATTAATTTCTCCTCCGATTTCAACTAAAAAATTATCAATTTGATTATTCTTTAAAAAATTTGCGATCTCATCTACAGCATAACCTTTGGCAATTGCATTAAAATCAATATAAGAATCTAAGGGTCTTTTTAATTTGTTGCCAACTATTTTAAATTTATCAAGTCCAACTTTAGAAAAAAGAGAAATTATTTGATCATCCGTTTTAGTTTCAGGGTTTAATGCATATTTTTCTGGGCCAAAACCCCAATAGTTTACGAGTAATCCAATGGAGGGGTCGAATCTTCCATTTGTTTTTTGATATATTTTCTTAGAGACTGAGAAAACATTTTTGAAATGGTTGTCAACATCAATATCCTGATTATTATTAATCTTGGATATTATTGAATTTGACTTATAGGTTGACATTGAATTATCAATAACTTTAAAGACACTATCAATTTTCTCAGAATAATTTTCATTTGAATTATTATAAAACTGAATGTTATATGTAGTTCCATAAATAAGCCCCTTTAAGCTTATTAGACGTTCATTTTCACAAGAAATGAAGGTTAATGATAGAAAAATTAATGTGAAAAAGTTTTTCATATTTTGACTAAAGTTAGATAAAACAAGTTCTATCCACCAAAATCGTCAAATCGAATATTTTCATCTGGAATTCCAAAGTCCTCTCCCATTTTTTGTACAGCTTGGTTCATCAGAGGTGGACCACAAAAATATAATTCAATGTCTTCTGGTGATTCATGATCATTCAAATAATAATCAATAACACAATTGTGAATGAAACCAATAAAGCCGTCCCCTTCAGAATTTAAATCTTTTTTTACTTTCCAATTATCTTCCTCTAAAGGATCAGAAAGAGCTACATAAAATTTGAAGTTTGGAAAATCTTTTTCAAGCTTGTAGAAGTGATCCAAATAAAATAACTCTTTTCTAGATCTTCCTCCATACCAAAAAGTAATTTTTCTTCCTGTTTGTAACGTTCTGAATAAATGATACAAATGAGATCTCATTGGTGCCATACCTGCACCTCCACCCACGTAAAGCATTTCAGCATCTGATTCGTTAATAAAAAACTCACCATAAGGACCTGAAATAGTTACTTTATCTCCAGGTTTTCTAGAAAATATATAGGAAGATGCAATTCCAGGATTAACGTCCATCCAGTCATTTGCTTTTCTGTCAAATGGTGGGGTAGCGATTCTTACATTTAACATTATATCTCTACCTTCAGCTGGGAATGATGCCATTGAATATGCTCTCTCTACAGATTCTGAGTTCTTCATAACAAGAGGCCATAACTTGAAATTATCCCACTCAGATTTAAATTTATCAGGTGAATCATGTTCCTCTGGGTGAGCAGTTATATCCATATCACCAAAATTAATCTCAGATTCTGGAATATCAATTTGAATGTATCCACCTGCCTTGTAATCCATATCTTCAGGTATTCTGACAACAAATTCTTTAATAAAAGACGCAACGTTGTAATTACTAACTACGGTAGCTTCCCATTTCTTTATTCCAAAAACTTCTTCAGGAATTGTTATATCCATATCCTGCTTTACTTTAACTTGACATGCTAATCTTGCTCCAGACTGAAGCTCTTTTCTTGTAAAGTGAGGGGTTTCGGTTGGAAGTGCTTCACCTCCTCCAGATTTTACATGACACTCACATTGAATACAAGTACCACCTCCTCCACAAGCAGATGGTAGGAAGATTTTTTGCGCGCTTAATGTTGTTAATAATGAATCTCCAGATGCAACTTCAATTTCTTTTTCTCCGTTGATTTTTATTTTAACGGGGCCTGACGGAGCTAATTTTTCTTTTACAAAAAGTAATACTAATATTAATAGTAATGAAACTACTAGTAAAATTCCTACCACTAATAAAATTGATTGTGTAATTGATGTAGCTAAAAACATAATTAATTTATATCATTATTAATTTCATATACTATTTCTTCTTTATCATCTCCAATCGATTTTTCATTTTCAGTGCCCTCATTTTGAACCAATACTTCTTTTGGAGCTTCGTCTCCTCCAGTTAACATACCTCCAAAACTCATAAAGCCAATAGCCATTAAACCAGTTATAATAAAAGTAATTCCCAAACCTCTTAATGGGCCTGGAACAGAAGAATATCTAATTTTTTCTCTAATTGCAGCAATTGCTAAAATTGCCAAAAAGAATCCAAATCCAGAGCCAACTCCATAGGTTGTAGCCAATTGAATTGAAGCTATTTCTCTAGACTGCATAAATAATGATCCACCCAAGATTGCACAATTAACGGCAATAAGCGGAAGGAAAATTCCAAGGGAATTATATAGTGCAGGTGAAAANTTTTCTACAATAATTTCAACTAGTTGAACCATGGTTGCAATAGTTGCAATAAACATTATGAAAGAAAGAAAACTTAAATCATAGTCAACTAAACTATGATGAAGCCAAGCTAAAGCTCCGTCCTGTAAAATATATTGATCAAGGAGCCAATTCAAAGGAACAGTTATCGCTAAAACAAATGTAACAGCTGCACCTAAACCTATAGCAGTAGATACTTTTTTTGAAACAGCTAAATAGGAACACATTCCTAAGAACGTGGCAAAAACCATATTGTCAATAAAAACCGATTTAAAAAATAATTCAATATGTTCCATCTATTCTTCTATTAAATGTTTACTTCTAGCTCTTTGAACCCAAATTATAATTCCAACAACTATAAGGGCCATCGGAGATAGTAACATGAATCCATTGTTCTCGTAACCGAATGCATATAAACCTGTCTTGTCTATAGGGTCTCCAAGTACTGGAATACCCCATAGCGTACCAGAACCAAGAAGTTCTCTAAAGAAACCAACAATTATTAGAATTACTGCATAACCAAAAGCATTACCAATTCCGTCTAAAAAAGACCTCCACAGTCCGTTACCCAGAGCGAATGCCTCAAATCTTCCCATAATAATACAATTGGTAATNATCAGTCCNATAAAAACCGAGAGAGTCTTACTAAGTTCGTAAGCAAATGCTTTTAAAACTAAATCAACAATAATTACTAGAGTTGCTATCACTGTAAGNTGAACAATAATTCTGATTTTTGAAGGAACTATATTCCTGATCATTGATATAACAACATTACCTACACCCATAACAAATAAAACCGAAACCGACATAACCACAGATGCTTCNAGTTCAGCGGTAATTGCAAGAGCTGAGCAAATTCCTAANACCTGAACCGTTATAGGATTATTATCAGAAAGCGGGTCTGTTATTANTTGGCGATCTTTTTTTGAAAGTAATCCCATATTAGTTATTGTTTAAAGAATTAAAGTATNGTTGATATAAACTTAAATCACTTCTNATCATTGCGGTNACACCATCACCAGTNATTGTCGATCCNGCAATTGCATCTACTTCATTATCATATTTATCTTCATTCTTTGGATCNAGGTTAGTCTTNGAAACGGTTACACCTTTAAAATTTCCNTCATTATCNAATAGAGACTCACCTATAAAGTCATCCATAAAAAATCTTTGTTTAATATTAGCCCCAAGACCTGGTGTCTCAGCCTTGTGGTCAAAATAAATACCTCTAATAANCATATCTTCGTCAATTGAAACGTAGGCCCAAATAGCATCCCANAGCCCTTTNCCACGTATGGGTGCTACATATANATTTCTTCCGTCTTTTTCNGCTATAAATAAGGGAAGTTTTCTTTTGTGATTAGGATCTTTNGCNAAAGCTTTTTCTTTTTTAACATCGATTAAATAAGCTTTATCATCTTCCACAANATCATTTCCNTGAATATATACCTGCTTNGTAATATACTTATTAAACTCCTCCTCTGCTTTTTCAGCTGCGATAAAACTAACACTATTACCTTCATTTTCATTAATTCCAATAGCGTATAAAATATTTTGTTGTTTTTCAAGGGTCTTATTAACTCTAATTTTATCCTTAAGGGATGCATCAATTGCAGCTAGTAGGGTACCNACGATTACAACAAGACCAATTGCAAACAATAGAGTATATGTATTTTTTTCCGTATTAATTGCCATAATTAAGCTGCTTTAATTTTTAATCTATTTAATCTCATCTTTACATTTGACTGAATAACAAAATGATCNATNGTTGGTGCAAANACATTCATCAATAAAATTGCNAGAAATACGCCTTCTGGATATGCTGGATTAAACACTCTNATCATTATTGAAATAAAACCTATNAGAAAACCATAAATCCATTTACCTTTATTTGTTTGAGCTGCAGTAACNGGGTCNGTTGCCATGAAAACGGCACCAAATAAAATACTACCAATTAATAGATGTTCCCAGAATGGAACACTCATCAGCCCATAAAATTTACTTGAATCTGTTATAATACCAGCCTCGATGACTCCGTTAAAAATTAAGCCCATAACAAGAGCACCAATTAGTGTACTAAGGATAATTCTCCAACTTCCAATTTTACTAAAAATCAAAAATAGTGCGCCTAATATTATAAGCAATTTTGAAGTTTCACCAATTGATCCAGGAATAAAACCAAAAAACATATCTTGAAGAGAGTACATGTCGACTGTAAGATTTTGTGCATGCATTCCAAGAATAGTCTCACCAGAAATAGCTTCAGGAGTACCTGCCCTATTAACGGCGTCATATACCCAGACCTTATCACCACTCATCCAAGTAGGATAAGCAAAGAACAAGAATGCTCGAATAGTAAGCGCTGGATTCAGAATATTCATTCCAGTTCCTCCAAAAACTTCTTTTCCAATTACCACTCCAAATACTACAGAAACAGCCAACATCCACAGAGGTAAATCAACCGGAACAATAAGTGGGACTAACATTCCAGTAACAAGATAACCCTCCTCAACTTCATGGCCTTTAATTACTGCAAAGATAAATTCAACCGTTAGTCCAACTACATAGGAAACAATAACCAAAGGCAGTACTTTCATTGATCCAATCATTAGATTATCAAAAGTCAAAAAGTTTCCAAAAAGAGAAACCTGAGTAGAAATACCATTTGCGGCATCAATTGCTAGGTTGTGTTGGTATCCAGCATTAAAAATTCCGAAAATTAAACATGGAACTAATGACATGATAACAGTATTCATTGTTCTTTTCAAATCATCAGCAACTTTCACATGTGTACCCGATGATGTTATATCATTTGGTGTAAAAAGAAATGTATGGAATGCATTGAATGCTGGGGCCATTTTTTTGCCCTTAAAACTTTCTTTTATTTCGTGTAATTTTGACTTTATTGACATATTAACCTATTTCTTTTTTCATTAAGTCTAATCCTTCTCTAATAATACTTTGATGAGGTTGCTTAGAGACACAAATAAATTCTGTCAAAGCAAAATCTTCAGGTGANACCTCATACATTCCCAATNNCTCCATTTCATCTAAATCTTTGTACATGCAAGCTTTCAAAATTTGCATTGGATANATATCNAAGGGAAATACTTCTTCAAACGAGCCNGTCACAACAAATGCNCTNTGCTCACCATTGGTATTTGTATTTAAATCATATTTNTTATTTGGAAATAACCANGAAAAAGTAAGCGCTCTGGAAANAGAAAACTTTTCAAACATTGGTTTTGCCCATCCAAACAAGTCATAATCATTGCCCTCTGGAATCGCAGTGATTTCATTACTGTAATGNCTTAAATGTCCATTCAAGTTTATCATTGTTCCAGTAAAAACATTTCCTGATATTATTCTTGAATTCTTCTCATTTAAGTTTAGAAAAGTTGAAATATTTGAACCAGCAAGTGTTTTGTAATATTTTGGTTTAGAAATAGAAGAACCTACCAAAGCAACAATTCTCTCAGGTGAAAATTTACCATTTAATATTGTATTACCAATTACAGCTAAGTCTGGCAGATTTAAAGTCCAAACAGTATCACCTTTATTAATTGGTGAAACCTTATTAATTATTGTACTAAGATTACCAGCGGGGTGTGGTCCAGAAACATTGTGAATTATCACATCGTTTAATTCTCTCAGAAAGCTATTACTCTCTTTTCTTAGTGAAATATTGATAGAACCTTTAGTTAGTTTTGACAAATGCTTTATGGCTTCGATAATATTTTCTTTTTGGTCTTTTGTAATAAAGTCATAATCCGCTGAAAGTGGAGACGAATCAAATCCAGAAATAAAAATTTCTTTTGGACTAGATTCAGGATCCGCAATTACATCATAGGGTCTTTGCTTTATGTAAGTCCATAATCCATTTTCTAATAAATAATCGATAATATCTGATGAATTTTCAGATTTAAATTTTTTAATTTTTTTGTAAGTAATCTCCTTGTCTGCATGAATTTTTATCTCCAACACCCTTCTTCTTTCTCCTCTTACTATTTCTTTAATTTTTCCAGAAACGGGAGAAACAAATTTTACTTTTTCGGAATTTTTATCAAAAAATAAAATATCACCAGCCTTAACTGAATCATTTTCTTTGACAACTAACTTTGGAAAAACGCCGTGAAAATCTGCAGGATAAACAGCAAAATCTTGTGAAAATTTAGCTTGTTCAATTTCATTTGAAGGCTTACCAACTAATTTTAAATCTAAACCTTTTTTTACAATAATATCCATTGACATAAACCTGGTAGTTAGCTTAATAATAAATTTCGCTGCAAAAATAAGCCAATATTGAAGATCTTACAATTAATTTTTAATTATTTTTAGTAAGATTTTTTAACAAAAAAATGAAAAAAAGATTCGTTCTTCTNAGTGCATTATTTTTANCGTTTAAATTTATTTTTTCTCAATCAATAAACCCCGATAATGTTAAGTCAATTTCCTTCCAAAANCAAAATGANAATAAATNTTCNAACNTCTTTGTTGGAACAATNAATGAAANGTTTTCCTTNTCATTTGANATTTTATCAGGGCTAGAGCATGACCTNTATTATGTAATTGAACATTGTGATTTTNATTGGGAAAAATCTCAACTNATTAAATCAGAATATATTCAAGGTTTNGACGATGTAAAAATCGANAACTATTCAAGTAGTTTTAACACATATCAAATTTATACANANTANAACATTAGTTTCCCAAATTCTAATACAAGTTTTAAAAAATCTGGCAACTACATAATTAAAATAATTGACGAATATGGTGATGAAATTTTTAGAAGAAAGTTCATCCTTTATGAAAATTTGGTAACAGTTCAGACAGAAATTAAGAGGTCTCGAGAAATAGAATTTATTAATGAAAAGCAAGTTGTTAATTTTGAAATAAACCCAATAAACATTCAGTTAAACAACCCTAGTAAAACAGTTAAAGTAAAAGTTTTTAAAAACAATGAAATAAATTATTCGATTGATAATATCAAACCGCAATATAATATGGGTCGAAAACTGATTTACAAATACGATAAAGAATTGAGTTTTTGGGGAGGAAATGAATATCTTTTTTTTGAAAATAAATTTGTAAGAAATACAAGCATCAATATTAGAGGTTTTGATTTAGAGGATATTTACAGTAATTTCTTGTTTGAAGATTTTTCCAGAAAAAACAGAAAATATACTTACAATCCTGACATCAATGGCGGGTTTTTATTTAATGTAAATAATTCATCTAATGCAGAATTTGAAGCTGACTATGTAAACATTCATTTTTATCTACAAAAACCTCAAGCTTTTGATTCAGAAAATAAAATATACGTTGTTGGTGATTTTAATAATTATCAAATTAGCGATGAGTATTTAATGGAATATAATTCNAGATACAATTTGTTTGAGTTAGTTTTAAAATTAAAACAAGGATTTTACAACTATAAATACATTGCAGTTAATCAAGAGAAAAAAATAATTCACGGAGAAATAAGCGGAAATTTTGANGAAACCGAAAATGAATATAATGTGATTGTTTACTACAGAAACTATGGAGAACGATTTGACAGAGTTGTGGGTGTAGGAAAAGGTCTTTCTCAATTCATAACTAACTGAAAAAAATTCATTATTTTTAGTATAAAATTATGGTAACACAAATAACTAAAGGCATTAAGATTTCTGTAGATACCGAATTTCAAGGAACCTACTATAAAGACACCAACCTTCTTTACGCTTTTGAATATTCAATTTCCATAGAAAACCAAAGTTCTGATGTTGTTCAGCTTAATTCAAGACATTGGGTAATTTTGGATTCACTAAATAACGAAGAAGTTGTAAATGGTGAAGGAGTAATCGGAAAAAAACCTGTTCTGCAACCAGGTAAAATTCACAATTACAAGTCGGGATGCTTACTATCTTCTCCCTTTGGAGCAATGTATGGCTATTACAGAATGATCAATCTAAATTCTACAAAAAAATTTAATGTAATTATTCCTTCATTTAAGCTTAGTGCCCCATTTGCACTTAATTAAAAGTATTATAAAAATTAGTTGTATTTTCATACACCAAATTGAAAATTATGAGCACAGGTTTTTTTAAGGTTCCAAAGGCTAAAAATGAAGTAGTTAAATCTTACATTCCAGGATCAAAAGAGAGGGATGAAATTCAAAAGACATACAAAGAGATGATAAACTCTTTCACAGAAGTTCCGATGTATATCAATGGAAAAGATGTAAAATCAGAAAATAAAAAACAGATTAGCCCTCCACACGATCACCAAAATATTGTTGGTGAATACTACATCGCCGAACCAAAACATATTGATGATGCGATTGAATCAGCATTAGCTGCAAAACAAAATTGGGAAAACATGTCGTGGGAAAATAGAGCTGCAATATTTCTCAAGGCTGCTGAATTAATTGCTGGACCTTATAGATCTAAAATAAATGCAGCTACTATGATTGGCCAATCAAAAACAGTTCATCAAGCTGAAATAGATTCAGCTTGTGAATTAATTGATTTTTTAAGGTTTAATGTTGAATTTGTAACCCAAATTTACAGCAATCAACCTGAAAGTGATGGTGATGCATGGAATAGAGTTGAGTACAGAGCATTAGAGGGTTTTGTTTACGCAGTAACCCCATTTAATTTTACCGCAATAGCAGGAAATTTACCAACTTGTATGGCAATGTTAGGTAACGTTGTTCTTTGGAAACCTAGTAGCACACAAATTTTATCTGCAAAAATAATCATTGATGTGCTGAAGGAAGCTGGCCTTCCAGATGGTGTAATAAATGCTGTTTATGGAAATGCTGCTTTGATTACAGAGAAAGCTTTGTCACATAAAGAATTCAGTGGATTACACTTCACAGGATCAACATCTGTTTTTAATAGTTTTTGGAAAACTATTGGTGACAATATTGCTAACTACAATACTTATCCTAAAATTGTAGGTGAGACAGGCGGTAAAGACTTTATTCTTGCTCACCAATCTGCAAACCCTAAACAAGTCTCAACAGCAATTACAAGAGGAGCTTTTGAATTTCAGGGACAAAAATGTAGTGCTGCTTCCAGAGGCTATATTTCAGAATCTCTTTGGAACAAAGTAAGAGGATATCTTGAAGATGATTTAAAATCTATCTCTATGGGATCTCCTGAAAATTTTGAAAATTTTGTCACTTCTGTAATTGATGAAAAATCATTTGATAAAATATCAAAGTATATTGATGATGCAAATGATTCTGATAGTGCCGAAGTTATTATCGGTGGTTCTTATGACAAATCAAAAGGTTATTTTATCGAACCAACTGTAATTTTAACTTCTGATCCAAATTATGTAACAATGAGAGAAGAAATATTTGGACCAGTTATGACTATATACGTTTTTAAAGATTCAGATTTTGATAAAACTCTAGATTTAGTAGACAAGACTAGTGAATACGCGTTAACTGGCGCNATTCTTGCTAANGATAGATATATAGTAGAAAAGGCAACTAAAGNACTAAAAAATTCAGCCGGNAACTTCTATATAAATGATAAACCAACAGGTGCNGTNGTNGGAAAACAACCTTTTGGTGGCGCNAGAGGATCCGGAACAAANGATAAAGCTGGAAGTATGCTAAATTTATTAAGATGGGTGTCCCCTAGGTTAATTAAGGAAACCTTTGTAACNCCAACCGACTACAAATANCCTTTCCTTGAAAAAGNAAAATAGCNAATATGAGTAATCTAAAAAAATTCTTANCATTCACNCTGNTCNTAATGNTTAGTGTGTTTTANTCACAAGAAAAAAATAAGTCAAAAATTGATAATTATTTGGTCAATAATTTTTCATTGAAAAGTAATCAATATTCGGTAAAAAGTTCAATAGAAACAAATCCGAATTATGATGTTTACTATGTTCAACAAAAATTTAACAACATTGACGTTCATAATGCGATTTCAACAATGGCAATCAAAAATGGAGAAGTAAAATCATACAATAATAGATTTGTTGATGATAGTTATGGTCAGAACTCACTACTTGTACCTAAAATTGATAGCTACGCAGCAATTGAGAAAGGATTAATCGAATTAAAAATTAGTGAATTTAAAAATTCTCCAAATGGATGGATACACACCAATCCATACAATGTTGAAGCCAAACTTGTGTATATAGTTGTGGATGATAAATTAAATCTAACTTGGAATTTTAATATTGTTACAACAGATCACAAAAACTGGTATGATATTTTCGTTAGTGCTGATGATGGAAAAGTTTTAAAAAAAGAAAATTGGATTATAAATTGTGAATTTGACAAAAATGGTAATCACAAACATAGCCACAGCATAGTTAAAAATAATTCAAATAAGTCGTCCAATGATGGGTCTTCTTACAATGTAGTTTCTCTACCAACACCAAGTCCAAATCACGGACCATTTGAGTTACTAAACNATCCTGCTGATCCAGTAGCCTCACCTTTTGGATGGCATGACACCAATGGTGTCGAAGGTCCTGAGTATACAATTACAAGAGGTAACAATGTATATGCAAGAGAAGATGATGAAGGAAATGGATTAGGCACTGGAATAGATACTGACTACTCGCCTGATGGTGGGTCAGAATTAAATTTTAATTTTCAAGCTAATTTTTCTCTTCCACCTTCTGAAAACATGGATGCATCGATAACAAATTTATTTTACATAAATAATATGATGCACGATATATGGTATAGATATGGCTTTGATGAAGCTAGTGGTAATTTTCAAGAAAACAATTACGGAAATGGAGGGTTTGGAAGTGATAGTGTAAATGCAGATGGTCAAGATGGAAGTGGTTTTAATAATGCTAGCTTTGGAACACCACCAGATGGACAAAACCCTCAGATGACAATGTTTCTTTGGAGTGGTCCTGCAGGAGAGCCTCTAACAATTTTAAATGGCAATTTAGCCGGTGAATACACGGGACTTCCTGCTGGATTTGGAGAATCATTGCCTGATGATACGCCACTTTCAGGTGAGTTAGCCTTATTAACTGACCAAGGGGAATTAGGTGAAGATGCACCTGATCCTCATGATGCATGTCAAACAATAATTAACTCTTCAGAATTAGTGGGAAAAATAGCAGTTATAAGAAGAGGAACCTGTGAATTTGGCTTTAAGATTCTAGCTGCTGAAAACGCTGGTGCAATTGCAGTAATAATGGTTAATAATGTAGCTGGTGGTCCAATAACAATGGGAGCTGGTGCAGATGGAGGTAGTGTAACTATACCATCAATTATGATTAGTCAAGCTGATGGTGAANCTNTAATAGCTGCACTACAAGCTGGTGACACAATTAATGCTGAACTCATTAATGCGGCAAATTACACCGACTCGGATTATGATAATGAAATAATCGCTCATGAATATGGTCATGGAATTTCCAACAGATTGATGGGAGGTGCACAAGCTGCAGGATGTATGCAAAATGATGAACAACAGGGTGAAGGTTTTTCTGATTGGTTTGGATTAATGATTACATTAAGTGAAAATGANGCACCTTCAATCCCTAGAGGAGTNGCTACATATTCTGCNGGTCANNCACCAAATGGAACCGGCATAAGAAATGCACCGTATTCGCCTGATTTTGGAGTTAATCCCTACACCTATTCTGACACTAACAATACAGCTGCTGTGAGCCAACCTCATGGAGTTGGTTTTGTGTTTGCAACGATGTTGTGGGATTTAACATGGCTGTTTATTGACGAATATGGTTTTGATCCTGATCTTACCAATGGTAATGGAGGAAATAATATGATTATGCAGCTGGTTATTGATGGATTAAAACTCGCTCCATGTAGCTCAGGATTTGTTGATATGAGAGATGCAATTTTACTTGCTGACGAGCTTGTTTATAATGGAGCAAACGAATGTTTAATCTGGGGTGCCTTTGCAGCTAGAGGATTAGGTTGGCAAGCTGACCAAGGAAACGCAAGCAGCAGAACAGATCAGGTTGAAGATTTTTCTTTACCACCAAGTTGTATGCAATCAAATAATCAGTTTGATACTGGAGTATTATCAATTGACTCACCTGTAAGTGGAGTCTTAAGTAACAATGAAAATATAACTGTAACGGTAAGGAATTACGGAGTAATGGGTGCTTCAAATGTAGATGTTTTCTATCAAATTAACGGAGGAGATCAAATTATCGAAACGCTAGAAGGGGTAATTATGGCGGGACAAAGTGTNGAATANACNTTTANNACTGCNGCTGACTTTTCAGTNATTGGAGATTATGAAATAACCTCTGGTACAATTCTATCCAATGACGAAGATTCCTCAAATGATACAATTTCTGTCACAGTAACAAGTCAAGAAACTTCAAATTGTCCAGATAACTATACACTTCCAATCGCTTGGAGAGATAATTTTGAGTGTTATGATCCATTTATAATAAGTGATATCGGTGATTGGATTATGTATGATTTAGATGGAGGAACAACCTGGGGTGCTAATGCGGTTGATTTTGAAAATGAAAGCTATGTTGGAACTGGAATTATATACAATGATGAACTAGCAACTCCAACAGGTGGGCCTGTTCCTGAGTGGGATGCATACCAAGGAGATCAAGGATTATNTTTTGTAGCATCGGGTGCCAATGGAACAACAATTCCAAACGACGACTGGATGATTAGNCCTGAGTTTTCCCTTAGCGGAATTACTTCCCCGATATTTTCAATGAAAGCAAAATCTGTTAATGACACCTACGGACTTGAGAGGTTTCAAATTGCAGTTGGTAATAGTACTGATTATAACGAATTTACCATTATTTCTGATGGAGCATATATTGAAGCCCCAACAGAGTGGACAACATATGAATTTGATTTATCTGCATATGAAGGTGAGAATATTAGAATTGCCATTCATTATGTTGGTAATGATTCATTTGTTCTTCAAACCGACTCATTCAAGGTTGAAGGAACATTAGGTTTGGGTGAAAATGAAATTTCTGATTTTGAGTATTATTACAACCCATTTAATGATATGTTAAATATGAGCTCTAGCGAAAAACTATCTAATATTCAAATTTTCAATATTTTGGGTCAAAAAATTATTGAAGAAGATATAAATAGTTATAATCATCAGATTAATTTAGGTAATCTTTCAACATCTATATACTTTATAAAGGTGGAAAGTAATAATGGTGTTAACACATTTAAATTAAGGGTAAGATAAACTAAGAAGGGATGTAAATAATCTTCTTATCCAAGAAATAGTGGGTGTCAAAAATATCTTTGATATCCACTATTTTTTTTTGTTGAATATTTTTCAATTCNTCATCTACATTACCTCCTTTTAAAGCAATGATTCCATTTTGAATATGATTATTTGAATTCTTATTGAATTTACCCTTAGACCAATCAATTAAAAGGGGCATTTTTGCTACTGCTCTTGTAACCAAAAAATCATATTTGTAATCTAGATTTTCAGCTCTTGACCACTCTGATTTAACATTTTTAAGTCCAAGTTCATTTACTATTGCATCAACTACAACTATCTTTTTTCTGATACTATCTACTAAAATAAACTTTACATCAGGGAAAATTATTGATAAAGGTATTCCTGGAAAACCTCCTCCCGTACCTAAATCAAGGACAGTTGTTCCTTTATTAAATTTTATAAATTTTGCGATTACTAATGAGTGAAGAACATGTCTTTCATATATATTATCAATATCCTTTCTCGAAATAATATTAATCTTATTATTCCAGTCATTATAGATTTTTTTCAATTTCGAAAATTGTTCAATCTGAACATCATTTAAATCAGGAAACTCTTCAAGTATAATATTCATAACAAAAGTTATTAAACAAAAGTATGATATTGTAAACAAAAATTTTAAAAATTGTAACTAAGTGTTATTTTTAGGCAACTTAAAATTATGGAACATTACCTATCTGAAAGAGTAAAAAATCTGGCAACTTCCCAGACACTCGCTATGGCTGCAAAAGCNAGAGAACTTAGAGGCCAAGGAAAAGANGTAATTGGCTTGAGCTTAGGCGAACCCGATTTTAATATCCCTGATTTCATTAAAGAGGCTGCAAAAAAAGCTATTGATGAAAATTATAATTCNTACACCCCNGTAGATGGTTATTTAGATTTAAAAAAAGCCATAATCAAAAAATTTGAAAGAGATAANGGATTAATATATAGTCCATNACAAATTGTCGTTTCAACAGGTGCTAAACAAGCATTATATAATATTGCATCAGTACTTATAAATCCNGGCGATGAGNTAATTTTACCATGNCCATACTGGGTTAGTTATGCGGATATTGTAAAATTGAAAGGAGGTATTCCGGTTGAAGTAAAAACCGATATTNAAAACGATTTTAAAATGACNGNTGCACAACTTNAAAGTGCNATTACTNAAAAAACAAAAATGATATGGTTCAGTTCTCCNTGNAATCCTAGTGGANCTGTCTATTCTGACGAAGAACTTTCGGCGCTTTCAAAAGTACTTGAGCATAAGGAAAACATCTTTATAGTTTCTGATGAAATATATGAGCATATAAATTATCAAGGTGGTCACAATAGCATCGGAACTTATAATGCAGTAAAAGATCGAACAATAACTGTAAATGGTGTGTCTAAAGCTTTTGCAATGACTGGATGGAGAATAGGATATATNGGTGCNCCGGAATGGATTGCAAGAGCTTGCAATAAAGTTCAAGGTCAGGTAACAAGTGGTGCTAATTGTATAGCACAAAGAGCAGTAATTACTGCCCTAAATGAAAATCCAGATAAAATTGAATATATGNTTGAGGAATTTAAGGCAAGAAGGGACTTAATNCTTGAATTACTNGGNGAAATAAAAGGATTCAATTGTAATATTCCTGATGGTGCATTTTATGTTTTTCCAGATATTTCCCATTATTTTGGAAGGACTATTGACGGGTTTGAAATAAATAATGCATCTGATATGTCAATGTTTTTGTTAGAAAAAGCTCTTGTTGCAACCGTCACTGGAAATGCTTTTGGAAACCCAAATTGTATTAGGATTTCTTATGCCGCTTCAAAGGAACAAATAGCTGAAGCTGTTAAAAGAATTAAGTCTGCTGTTGAGTCATAAGATTACCTGTTACTCCAAAAGTATGGAGTAAAAACAATGAGCACTGTAAATAGCTCTAGTCTNCCTAACAACATCAAAAAAGATGCCCACCATTTGGCTAAAAGAGGTAAGTCAAAAAACGTATTCATTGGTCCAAAAGAACCGATTGATGGTCCAACATTTCCAAGGCTAGAAGCCGAAACCCCCAATGCAGATTCAAAATCAAGACCTAAAAATGCAAAAACTATTGTTCCGATCATAAATGATAGCATATAAACAATAAAGAAACCAAGTATATTATGAGTAATTTCAGTTGAAACAGATGATTTATTATATCTAAGCGGAATTATAGCATGTGGATGTAAAATCTTTTTAAACTGTAAAACACCATTTTTTATGATNAGAAGATGACGCATTATTTTAAANCCTCCAGACGTACTACCNGCAGANCCTCCTAAAAACATCATTCCAAAAAATAACAGCAAAAGTATCGGAGACCAAGCAGTATAATCAGCAGTTACAAAACCAGTTGTTGTGATAATCGAAACAACCTGAAAAAGAGAATGTCTAAATACACCTTCAATTCTTTCAAATTGACTCTCATAACTCATTAAAAAGTCTGTATTAAAAAACAGAATTAACGCAACAGAAAAAGTAAATCCTAAAATAAATAAACTGTATACTTTAAATTCATCATCCGAAAAAATCTTTTTAAAATTAAACTTGAATCCAAAATAACTTAAAACAAAATTTGTACCCGCCAAAAACATAAATATGATGACAATATATTGAATCATTGGATTAGAATTCCAGTGACCTAAACTTGCATTTTTTGTTGAAAAACCTCCTGATGCTATATTACTCATTGAATGATTTATAGCATCAAAAAATGACATTCCTGCAAACTGTAGGAAAATTGTTTCAATTACAGTATATGATACATATATCAACCATAATCTTTTAGCAGTATCTGTAATTCTGGGGTGTAATTTATCTGTACTAGGACCTGGAGATTCAGCGCTAAATAACTGCATCCCTCCAATTCCTAAAAGCGGTAAAATTGCAATTGCAAATACAATCATACCCATACCTCCTAACCAGTGAGTAATACTTCTCCAAAATAAAATACCTTGAGGTAGGATTTCAACATCATTAATTATTGTTGCACCAGTAGCTGTATAACCAGAAGTAGTCTCAAAAAATATATTAGGAAAACCTTCAATTGTACCCGTTAATAGATAAGGAATTGTTCCAGAAAATATCATTATTACCCAACCCAAAACAACTACCAGATAACCTTCTCTTTTATTAATTTGTTTATCATGATTTTTGTTTAGAAATAGCATCAATAAACCAATTATTGATACAATTGTTCCAGAAAGTATTAAATCACCTGTTATTCCGTCTTTATAAATGTAACTTAATAAGGCACTAAGAAACATAAATCCCCCATTGATTAACAAAAGAAATCCTAAAAAATATGTGATTATTTTTGTATTAATTTTCATTTAGAAAAGTTTTTCAACCTTTTGAATTGAATCATTTAAGCAACAAACAACAATTCTGTCACCACTTAATATTTTAAAGTCACCAAGAACTATATAGCCTTTACCTTCTCTAATAACTCCAGCAATAATTGCACATCTTGGAAAATCCAAATCTTTAATTGTTTTGTTACAAACTTTAGATTCGTCATTGACTACATATTCTAATAATTCTGCATCCATATTCCCAAGTTGTGAAATTGCCACGACTTCAGCATTNTGTACATGCTTNGAAATAGCATCAGCTGCTAATAATTTTTTATTAATTAATGTATCTATTCCGCTAATTTGGGTTAATTTATAATAATCAAGATTATCTACAAGGGCTATTGTTTTATTTATACCCTTCGATTTAGCGATTAGGCTTGACATTATGTTATCTTCAGAATCCCCTGTTACAGCTATAAATGAATCCATTTGATCTAAACTTTCCTCCTCTAATAATTCTGTATTTGTACCGTCTCCGTATATCACAAGACAATTTTCTAAATCTTCAGCCAATTCTTCAGCCCTGTCTTTGTCAATTTCTACAAGCTTGACATTAAAATTNTTAGAAGATAAATCCTGTGCTACTTTTTTACCTACTCTTCCTCCTCCAAGAATCATTACATTCTTGATAACACCATTATTTTGACCAGAAAGTTTCAAAAGCTCCTCTTCTCCACCAGGTTCAGTCATAAAGACAATATGGTCTCCTGAGTGAAACACAGTGTCTCCTCTTGGAATTATGGTTTTTTCATCTCTTTTGATTGAGATTGGAAAAAAATGTGTTTCAGGAAATATTTCAGCAGCTTCAACTACTGTTTTTCCAACGAAGGTCGAAGTATGAGTAGCACTTAAACCCAATGTTATTAAGGCTCCTCCTTCAAATTCAAAAGGATCAGTAAATTCTGCTCTGTTAATAGCCATATTTATCTCCCTTGAAGTAAGAATTTCTGGTGATATTAATTCACTTATCCCTAAATCTGAAAAATCTATATTATCATTTTCTTTTAATTCTGGGTTAGAAATTCTTGCAATAGTTTTTTTTGCTCCTAACTGCTTAGCTAAATAACAAGCGGTTAAATTCACGGCTTCTGCTGCAGTAACTCCGATAAATAGGTCAGCATCAGCGATATTAGCTTTGTTTAATATAGAAATTGATGTACAATCGCCTTCTACAACTCTAATATCTAATTGACTGTTAGGGAAAGTTAGTTTTTCATCATTGGAATCTATGAGTGTTATCTCCTGCGATTCATATGATAATAATTTTGCTAAATGAGATCCTACCTGACCAGATCCCGCAATTATTATTTTCATTATTATTTATAAATATTACGGACAAATATAATTTATTTTGACCAATTGGTTAATTTTAGATTCATATTAAACCAATACAATAAACAAAAAAAAAAAGGGTTATTTTAGTTAACTTACTCTGTGAAAGTTAATTTATGAGATCATTCATTTTTCTTATTTGTGTTTTCCTTTTCTCAGTACAGGGTAATGCGCAACTTTTCACCAAAAAAAAAGTAATGAATAATGAAAACTTTGATAAACCTCAGCTTTCATGGGGATACTATCTTGGTATGAATAATTATGATTATAACTTTGATTATATATCGGACACTTATGATATTCAGACAGAAAAATCATTTGGATTTAATGTTGGACTAATCGGAAATTTTAGAATTTCAGATTTTTTTGATATTCGATTTGAGCCAGGTCTCGTAATGTCAAATAGAAATTTAGTTTTTAACCCTGCCCAATTTGGACAAGCAGAATTCAATCAAAATCTACACCTCAGAGAAATTAAGTCAACATATATCCATTTTCCAATACTATTAAAAATATCAAGTAAAAGGGAAAATAATTTTAAGCCATATCTGTTAGCTGGGGTTTCTACAGCTTTAAATTTATCCAGTAAAGAAAATAATGTAGATGATAANAGTTTAGGGCAATTTAGAACTAAAAAAAATGTTTTTTTCTATGAATTGGGTTTTGGAATTGATCTGTACTTAGAATGGTTTAAATTTAGTCCAAGCATAAGAGGAGTTTTTGCATTATCAGATGAACACGTTGACGATAATGACCCACTTAGTCCTTGGACCAGTAATATTGATTTTATGAAAACAAGTGGAATACTAATTAATTTTACTTTCCAATAATTTGATTCTTTAGTTCAGAAAGAACAATCGCTACCGAACTTGCAAGATTTAAACTCTCTACGTTATCNTTNTACCTTTGAATTGTAATCTTAGTCTTGATNTTTGAAGATACTTTTTGACTGAAGCCGTTAGATTCATTTCCAAAAAATATAATTTGATTTTTTGAGAATATATGTTCTTTGAGGCTTTTACCATTTAAATCTGTAGCAACAGTATTATAACTAACAGAGGAAATTAAATTATCAAATTCCATGTATGAAATACTTACCCTACTGATTGAACCCATAGAAGACTGTACAACTTTTGGATTATAACAGTCCACACTATTTTGCGAGCAAATAATATTTTTTATACCAAACCAATCACACAATCTTATTATAGTACCTAAATTTCCTGGATCATTAATTTGCTCGAGCGCAACAATATTTGAATTAAAGTCAATTTCTTTATTTGCAGGAATTTTAAAAATACCTAACACATTATTTGGGGACTTTAAATAACTTATTTGCTTAAGTTGAGTAGAATTGATTGAAATATAACTCTTCAAATTTTTATACTTTTCTGAAATCGAAAAAATATTAACTGTCTCTAAATCAGATTTTAACAATTCATCGACTATTTTCTGCCCCTCTGCAACAAAAAAACCAGATTGTATTCTGTTTTTCTTTAATCTTAATGACTTGATTAATTTTATTTGGTTTTTGGTAATCATGTTATTTGTTATTCATAACTTTACGCTTGCTAAAATTAATGTAAACTAACCTTAAAACATAACTATTCTTTATGAATCATAATATTAAGCCTGGTGTAGCGACAGGTGACCAAGTTCANGAAATTTTTAAACTAGCCAAAGAGAAACAATTTGCNTTACCAGCTGTTAATGTAATCGGATCAAGCAGTATAAATGGTGTNTTAGAAACTGCCAAAAAATTAAATGCNCCNGTTATNATTCAGTTTTCTAANGGAGGNGCAGGATTTAACGCAGGAAAAGGATTAAGCAATGAAGATCAAAAAGCTGCAATCANCGGATCAATTGCAGGTGCACATCATGTTAATACAATGGCAAAAGCTTACGGAGTTCCTGTAATATTACATACAGATCATTGTGCAAAAAATCTTTTACCATGGATAGACGGACTTATGGATGCTAATGAAAAATTTTATAAAGATAATGGTCATTCACTTTTTAGCTCTCACATGATTGATCTTTCTGAAGAGCCAATAGAAGAAAATATTGAAATTTGTAAAGAGTATCTGAGTAGAATGTCAAAAATTGGAATGACCCTAGAAATTGAACTGGGAATAACTGGTGGTGAAGAAGATGGAGTTGATAACAGCGGAATTGATGAATCTAAACTATATACTCAGCCTGAAGAAGTTGCATATGCATACGAGCAATTAATACAGATAAGTGATAAATTCATGGTTGCAGCTGCCTTTGGAAATGTACATGGTGTGTATAAACCTGGAAATGTAAAACTTACCCCAAAAATTTTAAAGAATTCACAGGAATTTGTTTCAAAAAAATTCAACTTGCCCCACAACACAATTGATTTTGTTTTTCATGGTGGATCTGGCTCTTCACTAGAGGAAATTAGAGAGGCAATTGGTTACGGAGTTATTAAAATGAATATTGATACTGATATGCAATATGCTTTTATGACAGGTGTTAGAGACTATTTCAATGATAAAAGTGCCTATTTAAAAGCTCAAATCGGAAATCCAGATGGTGAGGATGTTCCAAATAAAAAATATTACGATCCAAGAAAATGGATCAGAGAAGGCGAAAAAACTTTTGTGAAAAGACTTGTTAAAGCTTTTGAGGATTTAAATAATGTGAATACATTATAAATTTTTAGATTTGTTAAACATAAATTAGGATTTTATGGCTTGGTTCAAAAGACAGAGCAAAGGAATTCAAACTCCAACAGAAGAAAAAAAGGATATACCAAAGGGATTGTGGTATAAATCACCAACTGGAAAAATTGTTGACTCAGAAGAACTTCAAGCTAATTTTTATGTTAGCCCAGAAGATGATTATCATGTTCGAATCGGTAGCAGAGAATATTTTTCAATAATTTTTGATAAGAATTTCAAAGAATTTGATGAAAATTTATCATCTAAAGATCCTTTAAAATTTGAGGATAGTAAAAAGTATACTGATCGATTAAAAGCTGCGAAAGAAAAAACAAAATTAAATGATGCAATAAGAACTGCAGTTGGAAAGTCTATGGGAAAAGACATTGTAATTGCGTGTATGGATTTTAGTTTTATTGGAGGTTCTATGGGTAGTGTTGTTGGAGAAAAAATCGCAAGAGCGATTGATTATTCATTAAAAAAGAAAATTCCAATTGTAATCATATCTAAATCTGGTGGAGCTAGAATGATGGAAGCTGCTATCTCTCTTATGCAACTTGCAAAAACATCTGCTAAGTTAGCTCAACTTTCTGAAGCTAAAGTTCCATATATATCGTTGTGTACAGATCCTACCACTGGTGGAACAACAGCATCATTTGCTATGTTAGGAGACGTAAATATTAGTGAACCTGGTGCTCTAATTGGATTTGCTGGACCCAGAGTTGTAAAAGATACAACTGGGAAAGACTTACCTAAAGGATTTCAAACCGCAGAATTTGTACTTGATCATGGATTTCTTGATTTTATCACTCACAGAAAAGATTTAAAAAAGAAAATAAATCTGTATTTGGATTTAATACTTAACAAGCCAATTAGATAATAAATATTTTTTTCTACTGTAAATCCTTTTTTTAGTATATTTGCGCCGCTAATATTTAGCATACATAATAATCATTTAAATAATATTGGAATGTATTTAACAAAAAAAACGAAGGAAGATTTATTCAAAAAGCATGGAAAAGATGCCAAAGATACGGGTAGTGCTGAGGGCCAAATTGCCCTTTTTACCCACAGAATTAATCATTTAACAGAGCATCTAAAAAGAAATAAGAAAGATTATAACACGGAAAGAGCACTTGTTAAGCTCGTAGGAAAAAGAAGGTCGTTATTAGACTATCTTACTAAAAAAGATATTCTTAGATATCGTGCTATCGTAAAAGAGCTAGGATTAAGAAAATAACTCTATTCTACATTTTGTCTTATAGTTATTCATTGGTTAA
>NZHJ01000002.1 GCA_002691265.1 Flavobacteriaceae bacterium
AAAATATCTGACCCTTACCAGCCCTTGGAGCATATAGTTTGATTGGGTTTACCGCATCAAAAGTGCTAACACCAAGATCATAAGCGGCGCCCAAACCAACAACAACTTCATTGCTTTCTAAATTAAACCAACGTCCTTGATAAAGCATTGAGTCAATACTTCTTTTAGGAAATCCTTGATCAATACCACGAAGAGTTACAATCCGAGTATTTTCATTCATTGAAAAGAGNGTTTTGTCTTCATATGATAGACCATATNAAATATTCTCGTCATCTAAAAAAGATCTTATTTTATCAGTAAATTCAAAAGACTTTCCTTTTGCAGAGGTGATTTTTAGCTCCGGTGAAACAAAGGATATAAACTCAAGACTGTAATCTTTTAAACCGCTAAAACCAGACAAGACTACAAACATTGCAGCGGAACTCACAATTACACCGACAATTGCAAGAATTGACATATAGTTAATAGCAGTGTTCTTACTTTTTGTGAAAAAGTACCTTAGCGATATGTGTTTGGAAATACTCAAAAACTATTTTCTTAAGGGGTTGTCAAGNCCTTTTAAAGAATCTTCAATCTTTTCAATATAGTCTAGNGAATCATCAAGAAAAAATAATAGCTCAGGCACTTTTCTAAGTTGTTTTTTTGCTTTTTGAGCAACTTCATGCCTTATTCTAGATGACATTTTCACCACTTCATCCAAGATTTGTTTGGACATCTCAGAAGGAAAGACACTTAAGAAAACTTTTGCTACCGAAAAATCTACAGTAACTGAAACCTTTGTCACAGACAAGAGAATTCCGTAATTCCCTTCTTTTTTAACCTTGGTTTGTAAAATTTCAGCAACATCTTTTTGAAGCAGTTTCGAAACCTTTTTTTGTCTAGTTGTCTCCATTTGATAAAATTAGAACATTTAGGGCGTTTAATTAAACAAATATAAAATTAAACTAAATTTGTATTGTGATTAAGAAAATTGAGCATATTGGAATTGCGGTTAAAGACCTCAAAAAATCTGAAGAACTATTTGAAAAACTTTTAGGTGAAAAACCATACAAAACAGAGGAGGTTAAGTCTGAAGGAGTTACCACTTCTTTTTTTAAAGTAGCAGACCAAAAAGTAGAATTACTTTATCCTGCTAATGAAGATTCACCTATTTCAAAGTTCATC
Source organism: Flavobacteriaceae bacterium (assembly GCA_002691265.1). Taxonomy (GTDB): domain Bacteria; phylum Bacteroidota; class Bacteroidia; order Flavobacteriales; family Flavobacteriaceae; genus MED-G13. The sequence continues at coordinate 1,165 of NZHJ01000002.1, forward strand.
AAAAAACGTAAGGAAGGGATACATCATTTAGCACTTCACGTAGATAACATAAAAAATGAAGTTGAAAGGCTTGAAGGTTTGGGTTTTGAGTTTATTTCAACAACCCCGAAAAAAGGAGCAGATAATAAGATGATTGTCTTCTTACACCCAAGAACAACTAACGGGGTTCTTGTTGAGCTCTGCGAAGAAATTTAAGATGTTTTGTCATTAACAAAACATTCATTAATATTGCACACTATTTGGTCCTATAGCTCAGTTGGTTAGAGTAGATGACTCATAATCATTTGGTCCCTGGTTCGAGCCCAGGTGGGACCACCATCTAAAGCCCTTCAAAATGAGGGGCTTTTTGTTTAGAATGACTAAATTTAATCAATGAATTTTATAGAAAAATACAAGCNNTTAACCATTTACGTCATGAGCTTTATGTATATTTTTATTGGAATTAAACACTTCACAGACCCACAATATTTTTTAGATATTGTGCCGCCCCAACTACCTTCTAAATTATTTCTGGTATATTTCACAGGCTTGATTGAAGTTGTTGGCGGAGCAGCAATTCTTACACCAAAAACAAGAAAAGTGGGCGCCTACTTGTTGATTTTTCTGCTATTATCTGTATTTCCCGCAAATATATATCTCTATGTTTCAGAGACCCCTCAAAGCTTATTAGGAATTTCAAAAATGGATGCTTTAATTAGAATGCCGTTCCAAATACCTTTAATTTTGTTAGCTTTTTGGCACTCAAAAAAAAACCACCCTAAATGGGTGGCCTATCTTTCTTCGCTGGTCTTTCCGCCAACAATAATTTATTTTTTATTTATATAACTATTCAGACCCATACCAGTAGTTGTTTTTAGCATCAACATCTGGATATTCAAAATCAGGATCTACTACAACCTTTTTAAAAGACTCCGTTGTTTCAACTAAAAATTTCCAGGAAACATTTTTTTTCCATATTTCTACAGGAAGCTCTTTCCTAATTTTTTTATCACTAGCAGTAGTGATTTCTAATTTTACCGGCATTGGAATTTCCTTCATGTTTTTAATGGTAATGTAAGCGCCCNGTGTAGGGTCTCCGTCTACATACTCAACATCAGTTATGGCTTGATCAAGCTTCCAGCTATTCAGTACCCAAGACCTCCAAAACCAACCTAGATCTTCTCCNGANACATCCTCCATAGTTCTGAANAAGTCATTTGGTTCAGGGTGTTTAAACGCCCATCTGTGAATATATTCTTTAAAAGCATCATCAAATCTTTTTGCCCCAANAACATTATCTCTCAATAACCANAAAATCATTGCAGTTTTGTAGTATTGAATACCCATATTCNTTTCAATTAAATTGTCAGGAGCAGTTATTAACGGCTCAATATCGTCAGAAACAAATTGAAGTGCGGCCATATGCATATTCATTTTACCCCTGTGATACTCCCCGTTGTTAAACTCTTTTGTGCTAATGTCATTAATAAAAGAGTTAAAACCTTCGTCCATCCATCCATATAGTCTTTCGTTCGACCCAACAATCATTGGGAACCAATTGTGGCCAAATTCATGATCCGTAACACCCCATAATCTTCCGCCTTTTGATTTATAGCTGCAAAAAGAAACCGCAGGATATTCCATCCCCCTTACATTCCCAGCCACATTAATGGCGGTTGTATATGGATATTCAAACCATCTTTCTGAGTAATGTTCTACAGAAGCTTTAGTATACTCNGTAGATCTTTCCCATGCATTATCTCCATAACTCTCAATTGGATAAGCNGAAATAGCCATAGAGCTATTTCCGCTAGGAAGATTAATTCTAGCAGCATCTAAAATAAATGCTGAAGAGGAGGCCCAAGCAACATCTCTTGTGTTTTCCATTTTAAACCTCCAAGTAGTCATAACTCTACCTGTTGGCCTTGAGTTAGGATCATTTATTTCTTCAGGAGTTCTAATCATTACTGTTTCATCACTTGCTTCTGCTTTAGCCCATCTATCAAGCTGATCTAATGTATAGGTTTCAAGAGGGTTTAATAATTCACCAGAACACACAACAATATGATCTGAAGGCACGGTAATATTGATATTAAAATCACCATATTCCAAATAGAATTCCCCTTGACCAGTGTAAGGCAGATTATTCCAAGCATTTAAATCATCGTAAACACACATTCGAGGATACCATTGAGCCATAGTATAAACTTTTCCGTTGTCAGTTCTAAGTATACCCATTCTGTCAGAGCCGTAATCTGGGGATAAAAACGAAAAATCAATTTTTAGAGACAGTTCCCCACCATTAGAATTTAAAGGCTTTGGAAGATTTACTTTCATACGTGTATCATAAACCTCATATTCTGCGTCAATAATTGACCTGTCCCTGCCTTTCCCAGAAATAATTTGAACAGCTGAGATCTTAAACCCACCGTCAAGAATTTGGCCTCTTGAGCCATTTCTACTTCCATTTAAAGGAATAATAGCATTTCCACGTGAATCATTTTTAAAAAGATTTTGTTCCATTTGCAGCCATAAAAAATCCATTTCATCGGGGCTGTTGTTTGTGTATTTTATTATTTCTTTACCCATAACAATATCTGAAAGGGTGTCTAGCTCTACATCAATAATGTAATCAGCTCTATTTTGCCAATATTTGTTACCAGGTTTTCCGCTTGCGGACCTTGTTTCCGTTGAAGGAGTTGAGTAAAAAGCCGTTTCAAAAGCTTTTACATAATCATAACTTGACTCAATATCATTTTGAGAAAAGATAATGTTGCTTGTAACCAAGGTAGTGATCAAAAAAATAATATGCTTTTTCATAAAAATCAAAATTAAAATCTGTTTCGACCAACTAATTTACAATAAGTTAACATCAATTAACAAAATATTGATATATTATCATTTGTAATTAAAATCAATGACTAACTTAATTTATTTAACATGAAAAATTTATTATTTATGCTTGCCGCGCTGGTTACATTCGCGACAAGTGCACAATCAATAGTTGAGGTTACATATCTTGATATGCCCGCAACTAAAATTGGTCGATTTGTCGAGCTCCATAAAGAAATGTTGGAAACGATGAATGGGGACCAAAGAACAAGCAAGGGCCACTGGGTTTATAGACACTGGTATGGCTCTGGTGCTGCTATTGTTATATACGAAGTATATGATTCTGCAGAGGACTGTGTGAANGATAATCCGCTTGCCGCNTTTCAACAAAATGTAGCAAAACTTCCAGAAGAAGAAAGAGCTAAAATGGCTGAAAAATTTCAAGAATGGTGGTCTCACTATGATGGACATTGGGACGAAATGAGAGTTCTCGANATGGAAAATTTTCATGTCACAAAAGAGAATGTAGATTGGGATAAGCCTTTTGTTTTTGTTGCAGGCCAGTATAATGCTGAAAATATAGCTGAAGCTGCAAACGCTTATATGGATTGGCAAATAAGACCTGGTGTTGNAGAAGGCCCAATTATGGGTGGAGGAGTTTCTTCACACTTCAAAGGAGCTGGACTTGACATTGAAGTATACCAATCATATGAAAGCCTAGTAGAATTTGCCAAACATGTTGAATCAGGTTCAGCTGGAAATGCTGAAGCNAGAAGAACATTTTGGGGCAATATCCAAGGACAACATTCAGATCAAATTTATCTTCATATAGGACACATGGAAAACGGCGTTTTTAACTTAGCAGGTCCAAATAGATAAAAACTCCTTAAGTAAAAACAAAACCCCCACCTTTTAAGGNTGGGGGTTTTTTATTAACTAAAAACTTGATTTAGTCCAGCACAATTGGAGCACCGGCCTCCTCCAAGATCTTCCCTACTCTTTTTACATTTTCAAAGTAGGCGTCCATTTCAGGTTTTACCCTTTTGAACATTTCTTTTGCACTATCAAAGCTTTGCATGTGCAGCTGAGTTGGACCATATGAGTTAGGATACCAACCACCTCTTGCGGTTGACAGCCTATCACTAATGGTTAAGAAGTCTTTTTCACCAATCTCTGCCTTTGCTTTACTTCCTCCAACTTTTTTCTCAAGCATATTCATAGTCTCAGTTAATTCATAAAGAGAGCTGCTAGCCTCAGGAATATTTGTTGTGATTTGCATTAGCATTCTTTGATATGTTTTTACTCTGGCATTTGCTTTTTCAAACTTATGCTGATATGATGTGACAACCGATGAAAATTCAGCTAAATCAGCATAATATTTATCATGCTTGTCTGCCATTGGGTTAGACAAGGTTCCAGACCTAATCTTTTCAACCTCTAATTCAACAGGACCAGCAAGATCACTTACTACACCATTAACTCTTTTCTTCAGAAATAAATCATACTTTCCTGGATCCACTTGAGTTGTTATTCCTCCTCCAGAACCCCTCCAACCTCTGGAACTTCTTGATGAAACTTTAACAGTCGTTGGAATGGAACTCGTAAGATTCCAGTTAACTCTTGAAACACCTTTTCTTAGTGGTCCAGAAATTTTAGAAACAATTTCACCAGCCTTATTTTTTACAACAAGTATAACTTGATTTTTTTGTTCTGCATTTTCCTTATCTAATGCGTCCCATCCAGGGAATGGAATATCAGCATCTTTTTTAGCTCTTTCTGATTTTTTTCTTTTAGATTTCATAGACTCAGNAGCGTCTTTTACATAATAAGTAATATTTGCTCCGTACTGAGGGTTGCTTGCATAATATGTTTGCCCTCCGTCGCTACTTGTACCTCCAAATACTTGGTTGTACTGTAAAGCTTTTCTAGGTTCAAAAATTACACCTTCGTTTGAAAGGTTTTCCTCAGTCATGTCTCTCAGCGGACTGTAGTCGTCAAGAACATAAAAGCTTCTACCAAAAGTAGCAAGCACTAAATCATTCTCTCTTTTCTGAATTGCTAAATCCCTTACAGGAATTGTAGGCAGTCCGTTGGAGAATTTATGCCAATTATCTCCTTGATTTAAACTTATGTAAACTCCATATTCAGTTCCTAAAAACAGTAAGTTTGGATTAACATGGTCTTGAACAATTCTCCAAACAAGAGTTCCATCAGGCAACCCGTTTGTAATTGAAACCCATTTTTTACCTCCGTTGGTTGTCTTAAAAACATATGGCTTATAATCTCCAAACTTATGATTGTCTAAAAGCACANAAGCTGTTTCAGTGTTATGNAGATCAGCCTTGATATCATTTACAAAGGCGCTNGAAGGAGTTTCTGGCAATTTATCAACTGTCATTTTAGTCCAATTTTGACCGCCGTCTTTTGTATNTTGTATAATTCCATCGTCAGTTCCTGCGNAAAGAATGTTTTCNTCAATTCTAGATTCAGAAAGCGATGTGATTGTATTATACGTTGACATAGCATANACATCCCAAGCGTTGTCAAANCTTTGAACCCTTCCCATAATTGGTAATGATAGTCTTTCTTCATCCTTAGTTAAGTCTCCAGAAACAGCTGTCCAGCTGTCACCTCTATTTTCAGACCTCCAAACTCTTTGAGTTCCAAAGTATAATCTTTTAGGGTCATGGTAACTAACTAAAATTGGAGAATCCCAGTTAAATCTTTCNTAAGGCTCATCAATTCCTTCTTGAGGCCTAATNCTNACAGNNTCTCNNTTNGTCATNTCAATNCTGTTNATATANCCTTGNTGAGANTGAGCATATATAATNTNTGGATTTCCANGCTCTGTTGCAGGCTGGTGACCATCACCACCNAGAACTACATACCAGTGAGCATTTGAAATTCCACTGTATTCAAAAGTCCTTGAAGGACCCCCTTGCGTATTGTTATCTTGAGTACCCCCATAAACATTGTAAAAAGGCTCAGCATCATCAACCGCTAATTTGTAAAATTGTGTAAGAGGAAGGTTTCCAACAAACTTCCAGCTTGCAGAGTCATCAAAAGATTCGTAGATACCACCATCAGTACCTATCAACATATAATTAGGGTCGTTTGCTTTGAAAGTTAAAGAGTGATTGTCAGAATGCTTTTTTCTTTCAGTCATTGTGTAGAAATTTTTACCACCATCCTCAGAGACTAAAACCCGAACATTCATTAAATAAATCTTGTCAAATACATGAGGAGAAGCCACAAGTTCTTGATAGTAGTGCGGGCCTGTACCACCAGAAACGGTATCAGACATTTTTTTCCAGCTTCCACCACTATTATCAGATCTATATACCGCACCTGCTCTTTTATCTAGTTCAACAGCTGCATATAATACATTTGGTTGCATAGGAGAAATAGCTAATCCTATTTTTCCTTTATTTGACTTAGGTAGTCCTTTATCAATTTTTGACCAATTGTTTCCACCGTCAACACTTTTATAAAGTGAAGTTCCTGGACCACCGCCAATAAGAGCAGCAACATTTCTGTGTTTTTGCCAGCTTGCAGCGTATAGTACATCAGGGTTTGTAGGGTCAATCACTAGATCTGTAACACCGGTCCACTCATTAATATCTAAAGTGTTCTTCCAAGTTTTACCTCCGTCAGTTGTTTTATATAAACCTCTTTCACCACCTGGACTCCACAATGGTCCTTGTGAAGCAACCCAAACAGTATTAGGGTCTTCTGGGTGAACTATTATTTTTGAAATGTGCTCAGACTTCTTTAATCCCATATCTTTCCAAGACTTACCACCATCTTTACTGTGATAAACTCCATGTCCAATACCAACGTGTCTACCACCAACATTTTCTCCCGTTCCTAACCAAATTGAAGCATTGTTGTGAGGATCAATGGTGATACACCCAGTAGAGTAAAAAGGCATGTTGTCAGCAATAGGGCTCCATGTTGTTCCTGCATTTTCAGTTTTCCATACACCACCGGAACCGACAGCAACATACCAAACATTTTCATTCATTGGGTCAATAGCAATATCTGCAATTCTTCCAGACATGAAAGCAGGCCCAATGAATGAAAATGTTTGGTATGTTGCTGTCGGTTCCGGTGGTGTATGGAAAACTGAAAATGCAGGAACAACATGGAGCCCTATTG
>NZHJ01000007.1 GCA_002691265.1 Flavobacteriaceae bacterium
TATCAACAACACGACTAGTGCTACCTCAATTGCACCTGGTCAAGGCTTCTTTATAGCAGCTAGAAGTACCGATGCTGCTAACATTACATTTAAAGAAGAAATGCAAACAACTTCTGGTGGTGATGATTTTATTTCTGGAGATATTATGGAAAATACAGAGGTTCAGTTAAGGTTATATAACGACAATAGTTTAGTGGGTAAAACTAATCTTTTCTTTACAGAAGGTCTTTCTGTAGGCCTGGATAAAGGATGGGATGCTGGTAGTTTTACAGAAAATGATCCGTTGATGACTAGACTTATTGAGGAAGATGAAGGTCATGGAATGGCAATTAACGCCATGGGACTTGATGCCATGGAAAGTGCAGTGATCCCACTTGTGATTAATCAATTAGCTGGTCAGGAGTTTAGAATAAATCTACACACAGCTACTATTCCAGATCCTAATGTGTATTTGGAAGATGTTGAAGAAGGAACCTTTACAAACCTTTATGATGGCGACTTTGTTTATACTCCTACTAGTGATTTAAGTGGTGTCGGTAGATTCTTCATACATATGAGTGCTGATACAATGAGTAATGAAGAGGTATCAACAAGCATGTTGAATGCTTACAAAGAAATAGATGCTAGCTACATCACTATTGAGGGATTAGCTACTCAATCAAACGAAACTAAGGTTAGTTTATATAACATTCTTGGTAGAGAAGTATTAGCTACTACTCTAAACAATAACATGGGTACACAAACAATCTCAACAGTTGGATTGTCTGCTGGTATTTACGTGATTGAATTAGAATCAGGAAGTGATAGATTAACTAAGAAACTATTAATACAATAAGCCATGAAGAAGACAGGTATAACTAGAAAACAGGCAATAAAGAAGATGGGGAAATATGCAGCATTGACTGCTATTGGGACCTTTACTATATTAAATCCTAAAAAAGCTCAAGCACAATCTGTTGCGCCAAACCCTGGTCAATGGTAGTGATTTATTAGTCTCTTTTTTTAAATAAGAATTAAACCTTCATCCTAATTTCAATAGGGTGAAGGTTTTTGTTTTATGGCATATCATTTGATAAGTTAACTGTATGAATCCTATTTGTAGAAGCTTATCGTTTTTCGGAATTCTTTTGTTGTTTTCCTGTAACAATACTTCAAAAGAAACTATTGAGGTTGTAGATTTTGATGGCCTTTTCAGTAAAATTGATTTATCGGTAGACAAAACATATGTGATAAATTTCTGGGCTACATGGTGTGCTCCTTGCGTTAAAGAATTACCTTATTTTGAAGAAGTTAATAAACAATCTGAAGATAAAAACACAGTGGTAATCCTAGTAAGTTTAGATTTTCCATCCCAAATTGAAACTAAGCTCAAACCCTACTTAAAAAGAAACAAAATAAAATCTAGGGTAATTCTTCTAGACGATTCTAAAATTAATACATGGGTACCAAAAGTATCTGAACAATGGGACGGTGGCATACCTGCAACACTTATCGTAAACTCCTCAAACTATAACTTTTATCCTAAACCCTTCAAAAAAGAGGATTTATATACTGAAATAAATAAAGTTTTAGAATAATTAATTATTTATATCTTTATATGATATGAATTTAGATCAATCAATCTGGACTAGTCAGTGTCATTCTGATGAAAAAGCAGTTATTCTAGATGTTAGAACTCCTGAAGAATTTGAACTTTCTAGAATTCCAAATTCCAAAAATATCGACTTTTATAACCCACAAAATTTCATGCAGGAGATTGAAAAACTTGACAAGGATAATAACTATTACGTGTATTGTAGAACCGGTGTTAGAAGTGCTAATTCATGCCAATTAATGAGTGAATTAGGATTTAAAAAAGTTTATAATCTTCTTGGTGGTATTGTTGAATGGAATGGTGAACTAAATAATTAATTTGATATGTTAAGATTTATTTTTATCTCTTTACTACTTATTTACTCCTGTCAAATCTTTGAATCTAACGAAATAAATGAGATTTCTGATGCTCAATTCACTGAAATTCAGGATACTGATTTCATCTTGGTTGATGTTAGAACTACTGAGGAGTATGAGTCCGGTCACATTCAAGATGCTGTTAATTTTGATTTTTACTCTGAATCATTTCAAAATGATATACTCACCCTTGACAAAAGTTCATCAATTATATTATATTGTAGAACTCAGAACAGGAGCACAAAAACTGCCAATTATCTCAAAGAAAATGGATATAAGGAAATCACTGTGTTAGCAGGGGGTATTACCTCTTGGGTTAAAAAAGGAAATGATTTAGTATTTAATTTTTCTGAAGAAATTAAATCCAGAGAGGAGTAGGATAAATACCATCTCTTGTATATGAAGCCAGTTTTTTTACGCTATTATCTTTATCCTCTTTATAGGTAACGCCAAACCATTTTGATTCAGAATCAACAACATCAATATTGATTATATTTTCAGAAAGTAATTTTTGAGCTGCAAAAGGTAGATAGATTTCACTTTTTTCAATATCATCTAAATTTTCCATTTGTTCTTTGATATATTCGTCAAGATGCTCGAAAAAATTCGATTTACAAAGCCAAAAATTCATAGACACATAATCTTTTTCACTTAAAATATTTCCACTATCATGGTCAATAATAATATTTTCGTTTTTTTCGATTTTTAAGTGTTCGTTGATCGAATCAAGTTTACCGTTAGAAACCTTACAAACCCCTCTTGAAACAGATCCAAATTCTGAAAGAGTGTTTTTTAATTTGTAACTAACCAGTCCATAATTGTTTTCATTATNAGAATGATTAAAAAATCTAGTTGCTTTTTCGAAAGCTTTTGATCCATAGTAATCATCCGCATTTATAATCGCAAAATCAGCATCAATATAATCCCTTGCGCACCAAACAGCATGAGCTGTTCCCCACGGTTTCTGTCTACCTGGGTGAGCAATAATGCCTTCCGGTAGATTATCAATTTCCTGAACCACAACATCAAGTTTTACAGATTTGTTGATTTTTTCTCTCAAATAGTTATAAAGAAAGTCTTTATTTTCTCTTTTAGTAATTAATACTATATGATTAAAACCACTTTTTATTGCATCATAAATGCTGAATTCCATTAAAAATTCACCATTAGGTCCTAATTCATCAAATTGTTTAAGCTTTCCATATCTACTGCCACTACCTGCAGCCATTATTAATAACACCATACTCTAAAAAATATCTTTAATCATTTTTAACATCTTATCATTATCACTGTAAGTTAAATCATAAAATAAACTTGATTTAACCCAATCAATAAATGATTTTGCATGATCTAAATCTTTTGAAATCCAAGCATCAGGTAAAATTTGCTCTAAAGCTTCACCCTTATTTACTGTTTTGATCTCATTTTTTAAATCCAGACCAAATTTAACAATTAATACTTTATTACACCTTTTGCATAGAATTAATTCATTGTTATTTGCAGGTAAATATTTTACATTACCCTTAATATNGTTAATATAATATTCTTTTAATTTATCAAATGATTTAAACAGGTTTTTAGCTGAACTNTAAAAACCTTCTTTTATGGATATTGCTGATGGAAAATTATAATGTAATCCTTCATTGCTCATTGGACTAAAATCATCAGCAATTAGAGAAAAATTATTTGCCATTAAAATGGTGCTTAATGAACTTTTTCCGTTTCCTGAATCCCCGGTTAGCATTAAGGAATTATTCTTGTTAGAAAGTGTAGATCCATGAAATACTGCCGTCCACTCAGATTCCTGCATATTGTGAAAAAATGAGGTTAATTCCATTGATATTTTTCCCTGAAATTCATGCATTTCTGAGACACCCCAGCTTCCAATAAATTTATCTTGCTTAAACAAATATATTCTTTTGTTCTTTTCTTGAACCTTAAATACTATTTGCTCATTATCATTGCATTTTAAATGCGTAAATTTTGGATCAATAAGATTACTAAGATCTCTATTGGAATATTCAATTTTGACAACTCGTTTATTGAATTTGAATATGCTATGGTGAGGGAATTTTTTATGCTTAACACTTAATTCTTCATGTGTTTTATCTTTTGACTCTGTATTACATTCCTTCAAAAGTGAATCAATATCATTAAATATTGTTCTGAGATTATTAGGTTCTAACTCATTGATCTCTGAAGAAAATCGGTTTACAGNGAATTTGTTACTGTCAATTTTATTAAGTATTAAGCTTTTTAAAAGATCATTAATTATTATGTATTTATTTGATTTTTCAAACCAAATAATATTTGTATCAGTGTCTATTTTTTCACAAATAAAATTTGAAAAATTCGTAATCATCTAATTATTATTAATAAGAAATAAAAAAACCCTCACAAGGAGGGTTTTTTATAATAATATTAAATACATATTACTTCCCTTTAAGGAATGGAAGTCCAGTTTTTGTATTTTCAACTACAGTTTTACCAGCAGGAAGATCGCAAGCACCAGCTTTAGCTTCTTTTGCAAANTAATAAATAGTCTGATTTCTTCCTCCTTTTAATACTACGTCTTTTGAGTGAAGGAAGTAAGTTTTTCCTTTACTGTTTTGGTGTGAATAACCCATGTCTTTTTAGTTTTTAAATTATTAATACCTAAATATAGGGTATTTTTTTGCAAAAAAGAAGATTTTAACCATATAAATCTCATTTTTATTAACAATTTTGGATTAAATACTAACTTTTTTCTTCTCTGTTAGCAATTTTAAAACAATTTAAAAATTTTAGTTTTTGGCCAAATTGTAAAAATTTTCAACGCGGATTTTGGCATTCTCTGAAATATCTTTCCAAAATATGTTTACATCTCCAAAATGATAATTTCTTATTAATTTAAGAAAGAAATTACCTTTTATTCCTCTTGGAACAGATGACCATAGAAGTCCATCATTAATCTCTATGTAAACTGAATTTGGATATATTTTTTCATCATAAAAGAACAAACCTTTGTGATCTTGTTTGGTAGCGGTTCGTGATTCATCCCAATTTACAGGATTTGTTACATACTGATTCTTTTTCCAAGAGAAATGTGCTGGGTGTTTTCCCTTTTTGGGTTCTTTGTTTATTCTAAAGGTATTCCAAGATAAATAACCTTTAGTATCCTTAGGGTTTTTTAATGCATGAATTGTTTTAAATTCTTTTAAATCTACTCTTGTCCCCGGTAAATAAGCAGCCACTAATTGATTCTGTAATTTTTTCCCATCAAAAAATTCTTTTAAGATTGTTTTACAATGATATGCACCCTGACTATGTCCAGCAATAATTATTGGTCTACCATTATTAAAATTATTCAAATAATAGATAAATGCTCTTCTAATATCATCATATGCAATTTCTCCAGCTTTTTTACCACCGTTTGAAGTATATGGTTCATAAAATGATCTGTAGTGTACTTGTCTATAGAGAGGACTGTATATTCTACCGGCATTTGCCCATGCAGATGCCTGATATTTAATAGCTATGTTTTTGACTGTATTATTTTGCTTGTTATCAAAAACATCAGAGTTCCATGCATCATTTTTTTTGCTGGTAAGAAGGGTGGGATATATATAAAAAACATCTGCTTTTAAATTCGCCTTTGNAGAGTTATAAAAAACATCTATTATTGAATCATTTTTATCTGGATGAGCAGCCCAACTTTCCAAGCTATTATAATTGGGACTTAAAGGTATTTGAGAAACTTTAAATTCTTTAGTGGCGTATTTTGTTTTGCAAGCTGTAAATATTGTACAACAAAAAAATAAAATTAACTTAAATCTTATCATAAATGATTTGTTAAAAATAATAATTCAGCCACTCTGTCCAATAATTNATATATAATTATATTTGTTTTTACAACTATTATACCATGATTAATATAAGGTTTACACTGATTTTCATATTTGTATTCAATTTATCGTTTACACAATCAGTAAGAATAAACGAGGTTTCAGCCTCTAACTCAATTTTTTTGGATGAAGATGGAGATACTCCTGACTGGATCGAATTATATAATTATGGTTCTGAAGAAATTTCATTAAATAATTGGAGTTTGACAGATGTACTTGATGATAATAATCCGTGGACATTTCCTGATATTACAATTGACGCAGACGAATATATTCTTATTTGGGCATCAGACAAGGATAGGTCCGGAATTACTTACGCTAGAACACTAATAAATGAAGGTGATTCATTTAGGTACGAAATTCCAAATGAGGATACAGATTTAAATTGGATGAATACAGATTTTGATGATGATGAGTGGAGTATTGGAAACTCTGGCTTTGGCTACGCAGATGGTGACGATTACACATACATAGCTGCGGGAACATTAGCAGTTTACTTAAGAAAATCTTTTACAATAGAGGATGTCAGCGAAATTAATAGTTTAGTATTAGATGTTGATTATGATGACGGATTCGTAGCATATATCAATGGAATTGAAATTGCCAGAGCCAATATAAACGGAACTCCACCATTGTATAATACTACAACACAGATTGAACATGAAGCTCAAATGTATACTGGTGGTAACCCAGACAGGTTTCTGATTGAAAATTATGAAGATTTATTAGTCAACGGAGAAAATATTTTTAGTATACAGGTTCATAACATTTCTAATACTTCATCTGATATGACAATAATTCCTTTTCTTTCAGCAATTTTTGAAAATGAAACTAGTGAAGGGGTCGNTCCTCCAGACATTCTTGGTTTTCAGACTCAGTCATTTNTGCATACTGATTTTAAATTATCATCATCGGGTGAATCTGTTTTTCTTAATGATGAATTGGGAAATTTAGTTGACTCAATCAACTTTGGAGCACTACCTTCAAATATTTCATATGGTGTTTCTTTTGAAAATGGAGTTTATGTGGCTTATCAAGATCCAACTCCAGGAGAAGAGAATGAATCTTATGAATATTCTGGTGTTCTGGGTGTTCCTGTTACATTTTCACACGATGGAGGAAATATTACAGGTCCTNTAAATCTTGAAATTTTTGGAGATGGTACCGAAGATATGATTACTTACACCACCGATTTTACTGAACCAGACGAAAACTCGAACATATATACTGGTCCAATTGCGATTGATGAAACAACGATTGTAAGAGCTAAAGCATTTAAAGAGAACTATATATCACTTCACTCGAATTCTAGAAATTACTTTTTCAANATTGATAGTGAGCATCCTATTATTCATTTAGTTACAGATGAATATAATTTGTTTGATTACAATTATGGAATTTATGCATACGGGCCTGAGGATTATGGTGGATATCCATTTTTTGGAGCGAATTTTTGGGAAGACTGGGAAAGACCTGTTCATATTTCTTATTATGTAGATAACACACTAGAATTTAGTGCTAATGCGGGAATCAAAATTTTTGGTGCATACAGCCGTGGATGGGATCAAAAGTCATTTTCATTATTTGCAAGGGGAGAATACGGAGCTGGAGAATTTCAATATTNTTTTTTTGACAATTTAGATTATGATTCATTTGAATCATTGGTTTTAAGAAATTCAGGAAATGATTGGATGAGAACTAATATGAGAGATGCTGCGATTACAAGTTTAATGGAGGGCTCTCATATAGACTATCAATACTTTAAAACAGTTTCCTCCTACATAAATAAAGAGTATTGGGGACTATATAACTTAAGAGAAAAGGTTAGTGAAAATATGATTGCATCAAAATATGATGTTAACCCCAATGACGTAACTATGTTGGAATTAGATGGTCAGGTTGTGGACGGAGATAATACCGAATACTTACAATTGAGAACCTACATTCAACAAAATGATTTATCTGATGATGAAAATTATAACCATGTAATGAATCAAATTGATATCGATAACTTCATGGAATATAATATTGCTCAAATTTATATGGATAACAGAGATTATCCTGNTAACAACATAAAATACTGGAAAGTTCCAGGAGGAAAATGGAGATGGGTTTTATATGATACTGATTTTGGTTTTGCGGGCCAATGGTGGTCAGACTGGGATCAGAATTATTCACATTTTTTTGATACCATGGACTTTGTTTTATCTGGAAATCAAACAACTTGGGCTAATCCACCATGGGCAACACTATTTATGAGAAAACTTGTACAAAATATTGGATTTCGAAACAAGTTTATTAATCGCTATGCTGATGAAATGAATACTCGATACCTTCCAACCAATGTTACTTCACACTTTATTGGTATTTATGAGAATATGTATGATGAAATGGAAAATCATATTGAAAGATGGAATGAGAGCGAGCCATGGGTTTCACAAGAATCTGTTTATGAGTTTGTTGATAAGATGAATAATTTTGCTGCAAATAGACAACCAGAAGCTAAGTATCATATCCTAAATCAATTTGATCTTGATTCATATCATGAAGTGGTTTTATTTAACGAAACTCCTCAGCTTGGATTTATATATTTAAACAACAACCTTACNATACAAGAGGATGAATGGAGTGGAGACTACTTTGAAGATGTTCCAATTACTTTAAAAGCTATTGCTGAGTNAGGCAGTGAGTTCTCTCATTGGAGTGGTGATGTAAATTCAACGGAATCTGAAATTGAGGTCAATGTTACAGAGAACTTTGAAATTCAAGCCCACTTTATAACTAGTTCAGGATTAAACTTAGTAATTAATGAAATAAATTATAAATCATCTGATAATTTTGATACTGGGGATTGGGTTGAGCTGTATAATCCTAATCAAGACGATATTGATATTTCCGAATGGATACTNAAGGACAACAATGATTNGAATGAATTTATTTTTCCTTCTGGAACAAGTATTGGCGGTGATGATTATTTAGTTATTGTCAGAAATGCNGATGATTTTATCGAATTTTATCCTGAGATCAATTCATTTGTTGGAGAGTTTGATTTTGGATTATCCTCTTCTGGTGATGCAGTAAGATTATTTAATTCTGATTTGATTTTACAAGATGAAGTATATTATGAACCCTCATCTCCATGGCCATCTTTATCTAATGGGGATGGATATACATTGGAATTAATAGACCCTTCCTATGATAATTCACTTCCGTCAAGTTGGAGTAACATAAATTATCATGGAAGTCCTGATGCNATAAACTCAGCAACTGCGTCAATTAACGAAGAGGATTTATTTTTTACAAGAGTTTACCCAAATCCATTTATTGAAACTTTATATATTTTATTAGAATTAGATGTAAGTGAGTTTGTTACTATTGATATCTTTGATTTTAAGGGANCACTTGTTAAAAATATTTACTCAGGAAGAATGAATTCAGGTATGCAAAGAATCAANAAAAATTTAGAGAAACTAAACACGGGTATTTATATCCTTAAAATAAATACAGCCTCAGGAATTTCACAAACGGAAAAAATAATTAAGTATTAAGATATACTTGATTTTTNAAAGATGAGGGCTTTCATTAGTGATTACCCTTTTTTAAATTTACTTATCTTTGGCAATCAAACCAAATAAATAAAAATGAATAATATAGCATTATTAATACTAAGAATAGTTTTTGCTGGCTCCATGCTTTATGNTCATGGCCTGAATAAATTTAATAAATTGATTGAAGGTGATTTTAGTTTTGCCAATCCTATCGGAATAGGTGAAGCTCCAACCTTGATTATTGCAGTGATTTCTGAGTTTTTAGCTCCAATTTTTATATTGATTGGTTATAAAACTAAGTTTTTTAGCTTTTTCCCAGCAGCTACTATGTTTGTAGCAGCTTTCATAGTCCANATGGGAGATCCTTTTGGAAGAGTTGAGAAGGCTTTATTGTTTTTGTCAGTTTTTGCAATCCTAATGTTAACTGGCCCTGGAAAATATTCTATTGACAGAAAGTTTTCTTAATTAGATTACATATTTTTAATTTTCTGATTTATTCTTTGCTAAATTTTCAAATTTTAGTAGATAGATTATATATTTATTAAAATTTGATACACATTATTGTTAAGACTTAAAATAGTCTTATTTTTGTTTAAAATTAAACTAAATCGATTTCTTAAAATGAATTTCAGAAACATACTACTAGTATTAATGTTGGTGTTTTCATCTTTTTTATATTCCCAATCTATCCTTGTTAGTGGAATTGTTGTAGATGAAGGAGGTAACCCCTTACCGGGTGTTACAGTGTTGATTGAAGGTACTAATAGAGGTACTTCTACAACCTTCGAGGGAACCTACGCCATCAAAGCGGATAATGAAAATCAAAATATCCAGTTTTCTTACATAAGTTTTGAAACTCAGTCAATTTTAATCGGAAATCAAACAAAAATTGATGTGATAATGGTTGAAAGTCTTGAATCTCTTGAAGAAGTTCAAGTTGTAGCCTTTCAAAAACAGAAAAAAAATAGTGTTATTGGTTCCATCAATACAATTAACCCATCAGAGTTAAAAATCCCCACATCAAATATTACTAACGCCATGGCAGGAAAACTTGCAGGTATGATTTCGTACCAAAGATCTGGTGAGCCAGGTGCAGATAATGCTGAATTTTTTATCAGNGGGGTAACCAGTTTTGGGTATGCTAATAACCCACTAATTTTAATTGATGGTTTAGAAGTGACTACCAATGATTTAGCTAGAATTGAACCAGATAATATTGCTAGCTTTTCAATTATGAAAGATGCTACAGCCACTTCGTTGTATGGNGCAAGGGGTGCTAATGGTGTTATTTTGGTTACAACAAAAGAGGGTAAAAAAGGAAAAGCAAAAGTATCCTTTAGATATGAAAATTCAATTTCAGCACCCTCGCAAACTAATGAATTTTTAGATGGAGTAGATTATATGAACCTGTATAATAGGGCAACAAGAACAAGAGACGCCTCAGCTCCATTGACTTACAGTATTTCTAAAATTTATGGTACTCTTAACGGAGGAGATCCTAACATTTATCCAAATGTAAATTGGTACAATGAGCTTTTCAAAGATTATACTCTAAACAGAAAGGCAAATTTAAATGTAAATGGAGGAGGTGATATTGCGCAGTATTATCTTTCGGTTTCTCACAACAACGATACCGGATTGCTAAAAGTTGATCCTTTGAATAATTTCAATAACAATATTGATATTAAGAGATCTAACCTAAGGGCTAATATTAATATTGATTTAACTAATACAACAAAAATTGCCGTTAAATTCTATTCTTTATTTGAAAGATATAATGGTCCATCAGTTTCAGCGAATTCTATATTTGGTTCAGTAATGCAAGCAAATCCTGCCAACTTTCCAAAATATTTTGCTTATGAAGACAACTTAGNATATAATCATACATTATTTGGAAACAAAGGAAATGGTGGGTTTCCAAATCCATATGCAGATATGGTAAAAGGATATAAAGACAGATTCACAAATACAATATTTTCNCAAGTACAAATCGAACAGGATTTGAAGTTCATTACAGAAGGACTAAAGTTCAGAGGTATGGCTTCTGTTCGAACATACACGATGAACGAGAATTCAAGAGAATATACTCCATTCTACTATGGTATGGCCGAAGTTGAAACTGAATTAGGGATATTAAATTATCTATACAGAATTCAAGAGGGAACGGAATTTTTGAACAATCCTTCAGTTAACAACTTAGGTACTAGTAGATTTTATTACGAATTTGTAACCGAGTACAATCGTAAATTTAATGAACTTCATGATATTGGTGGTCTTCTTGTGTTCAATTTTAGTGAATCTCTAAATACAATTGGTGGTAACAGTGCATTTGCTACACTACCATCAAGGAATATGGGTCTCTCTGGAAGATTTTCATACAACTATGACTCAAGGTATTTTACCGAATTTAATTTTGGTTACAATGGATCTGAAAAGTTTGCAAAGAATAATAGGTTTGGATTTTTTCCTTCTATTGGACTTGGTTGGATTTTATCAAATGAAGAATGGTTTTCTGAAAAATTACCTGATGTAAATATGTTTAAATTAAAGCTTACTCACGGGCTAGTTGGTAATGACGGGATTTCAAGTGCAGATGATAGATTTTTCTATTTATCTGAGGTTAATCTTCAAAGTCCTAGTTATGGTTTTACTTGGGGCTCTGATTTTAATAATTTTTATCAAGGATATGTTATTGACAGGTATTCAAACCAAAATGTAACCTGGGAAGTTGCAGAAAAAACTAATTTTGGATTAGAGTTGGNCTTATTTAATTCACTTAATTTTCAAATAGATTATTTCACTGAACACAGATCAAAAATATACATGTCTAGAGACTACATTCCTTCAACTATGGGGTTAACAACTACCATAAGTAGTAATCTTGGTGAAGTAAACTCAAGAGGAGTTGATTTTTCATTGGATTACAACAAGGCCTTTGACTCTGGATTAATTCTTTCAGGAAGAGGAAATTTNACNTANTCTACCAANGAAGTTTTNGTTAANGGNGAACCAGATTATACATATGATTACCTAAGTAGAATTGGATACCCAGTCAATCAGGCTTGGGGCTTGATTGCTGAACGTTTATTTATCGATCAAGCAGACATTGATAATTCTCCTGAACAATTTAATGGTTTCTCTTCATCAGTAAATTCTTACATGCCTGGAGATATAAAATATACTGATTTTAATAATGATGGAGTTGTAAACGAATTGGATAGAGTACCAATNGGAAAACCTACTGTTCCGGAGATTGTTTATGGATTCGGTATTTCTGCCTCATATGAGGGTTATGATTTTTCAATTTTTATGCAGGGTGTAGCAAGAACCTCTTTCTTTATCAATCCAAACGATATTTCNCCTTTTGTAAATGAAAGAAATGCATTAAATGTTATTGCGGACAATCATTGGTCAATAAATAATCCTGATCCAAATGCATTTTGGCCTAGACTTTCCACATACTCGATTGCAAATAATGAGCAACAATCAACATGGTGGCAAAGGGATGGAGATTTTTTAAGATTAAAAAATATAGAAATAGGATATACTTTTCCTGACAGAGAATCTGGTTTATTTTCTGGATTAAATACAAGAATATATTTTACAGGACTGAATCTGTTGACATTTTCAAAATTTGATTTATGGGATACTGAAATGGGAGGTAATGGGTTAGGTTATCCTCCACAAAAAGTTTATAATATTGGTTTACAGGTTAATTTTTAATAAAAAATTATGAATAAAAAAATTATAGTTATTGGTTTATTATTTGCAATGTTTGGTTGTGATGAATATTTAGATATTGTCCCTGATCAAACGCAACAAATAGATTTATTATTTGAAAGAAAAGAGGTTGCATATACAGCTTTAGCTACTTGTTATGCATACTTACCTAAAAATGANGGAGTATATACATCATTCATGATGATGAGTGANGAAGTTNCAACTCCAANAGCTAAAGAAACAGATGGTATAAGAATTATGAAGGGTCAACAATCTGCTTCTNATCCTAAATTTGGATTGTGGTCTGGATGGTCTGACCAAGGGCCATTATGGGAAGGAATCAGGCATTGTAANGTTCTTATTGAAAATATTTANAATGTTNTTGATATGACAGAGGAGGAAATGAATACATGGGCAGCAGAGGCTAAATTTCTAAAGGCCTACTATCATTTCTTGTTATTCACTTATTATGGTCCAATTCCGATTGTGGACGAAAACCTACCTATTTCTGCCAGTGATACAGAAGTTAGGGTTAAAAGAAGAACAGTTGATGAATCAGTTGCCTATATAGTGGAAACAATTGATGAAGCACTTATTCATTTGCCTGCAAGAGTTCTTAGCTCAAATGACTTAGGTAGAATTGATCAGGTTATAGCAAAAGCTATTAAATCAAGGGTTTTAACATATGCTGCTAGTCCACTTTTTAACGGAAATTCAGAAATGTATTCAGGTTTTGTAAATGAAGATGGTGAACACTTTTTCAACCAATCTTATGACCAGACAAAATGGGATTTAGCAAGAGAAGCTTCATTAGATGCGATTGTTACCGCTATTGACAATGGAGTAGGTATGTATGAATTTACATCAGCTCCACCAAATTATGAAGATGAGTATGAGGAAGAAGAATTTATCCAAACTTTATATGATTTAAAATATTCTATTGTTGACAAGTGGAACTCAGAATTAATTTGGGGTAATTCAAACCCAGTACGTGATAATGATTGGTGGCAAATGCAAGCTGCTTGTATGATAAAAAATCCAAATGCTTCATCAGTTGAAGCTGCGTGGCAATGGATTGCACCAACATTGAGAATTGCTGAATTATTTTATTCAGAAAACGGACTACCTATAGATGAAGATTTAACATATGATTACCAAAACAGATTTAACGTAACTTCTGTAAGTGGTACGCAAAATTTACAAGCTCAATATGGTGCTAGCACTGCTAAATTAAATTTAGATAGAGAGCCAAGGTTTTATTCATCACTTGGTTTTGATCGTGGTTACAATAGAACCTGGGGTAATTTATGGCAATTAAGAATGAAAAAAGGAGAAAGTCATGGTAGAATTGCTAATTCGGATGATTATTTGATAACGGGTTATGCATTAAAAAAACTTGTTCACCCAGATTCTGAAGGTGATGGTTATTCAAAAATTGTTACATATGCATGGCCGATGATTAGACTTTCTGAGCTTTATCTAAACTATGCTGAGGCGATTAATGAGTCAAGTGGGCCAAGTGCTGATGCATATAATGCCTTAAATGTTATTAGACAAAGAGCTGGTATTCCTAATGTTGAAGATTCTTGGAGTAACTCATCTATTTCAGCTAACTTAAATAAACACACAACGCAGGAAGGTCTTAGGGATATAATTAGACAAGAAAGATTAATCGAGCTATCATTTGAAGGAAATAGATATAATGATTTAAGGAGATGGAAACTTGCTGAGGAATATTTTAATTCTCCAGTGTTCGGTTGGTCAGTAAATGAAACAACGGTAAGTGGTTATTATAACATAACACAAGTTGGAATAAGATCATTTAATTATCCAAGGGATTACTTTCATCCCATAAGTATAAACGAAATAACAATTAATCCAAACCTGATTCAAAACCCAGGCTGGTAATAATTTAAAATATGAAAACAAGAAAGATATTATCAATTTTATTTATCTCTGTAGTCATTTTATTTGGCTGTAAGGACGATGAAAACCAGGATTCTACACCCCCTGGAAGTTTAACAATTGAAAATATTACTCCAACCAACGGTGGGGGTATTATTTCATATCAATTACCTGATGATTCGGATATTTTATTTGTAAGAGCTGAGTATACTAATTCTTTAGGTGTAGATGTATACAGAGTTTCAAGCTCACATAATAATTCAATTGAAATTGATGGTTTGAATCAAAATACAGCTATCACAGTAAGGCTATTTGTTATTGACGAAAATGAAAATATTTCACAACCAGTTGAAGTTGAGTTTATTCCACTTCCTTCTTTTATTTTTCTGGTTCAAGAGAGTATTACAATAACACCAGATTTAGGTGGTGTTAAGTTAGAATGGGAAAATGTAGCTGAAAAAACTGTTTACGTTCATTTGCATATTGTAAGTGGAGGTGATGAAGAAATAAGAATACTATCATCAAACAGTCTTACAGAGAGTATTTTTGTAAGAGGTTTAGAATCAGTTGAGATGACTTTCTTAACCAAGGTTGAAGATTTTGATGGTAATATTACAGATTTAGAGGAGAAGGCAACTTTAACACCCTTGTTTGAGGAAATGATAGATAAATCTACGTGGACACTAATGAGTCAGCTTTCTGTTAATGGAAATGCTTGGGAAGGTGAGACAACTGCTTTTTGGGATGATGTTGTTGATACAGCTGAGACAAATTCAGATAATAGTTATTTTATTATTTGGAGAGATCAGAATGGAGGAACTTTAAACTGGCCATTAGATATTGTTATCAATCTAAATAAAAATGTTAGGGTCCATAGGTTTAAGGTGTGGCAAAGAGCATTTTGGTATAATGGACCAACTGGTGTTCCTTATTATTATCAAGAAGAAAATATGAGATCTTTTGATCTTTATGCGAGTAATAATACCATAGATTGGACTTTGTTAGGACAATTTGATATTGGTGACCCTAGTGATGAAAGTGGTAATATTCCACAAGATTTTATTGATGCTGCAGCTAATGGTCATGATTTTGATTTAGAAGGGGTTTCAGAAAAGTTCAGATATTTAAAGTTTTCGATTACATCAAATTATGGTAGTGATACTTATGTTCATGGNTCAGAGATAACCCTTTGGGGCCTAGATAATGTAGATTAACAGATGAAGAAGCTCTTTCTTGTTTTATTTGTTTTTATTTCCAACATAGTAAACACACAAAATCTATCTACCCTTGGCCCATATCTTAAGGATGATAACAGTAATAACGTNATACTTAAAGGTATAAATTTAGGCGGTTGGATGTTACAAGAGCCCTACTTGTTCCANTTTACNGGAGCTGCTGATTCGCAGCATGAGTTTAAAGAAAAATTAGTAGAATTTATAGGTCAAGAAAATACAGATGAATTTTATAATTCATGGTACGAAAATTTTATAACACAAGGAGACATTGATTCACTTTCAAATTTTGGNTTTAATAGTGTAAGGTTGCCAATGCATTATGATTTATTTACTCTTCCTATTCAAGATGAACCTGTTTTAGGTGAACAGACATGGATAGATATAGGTTTTTCAATGGTTGATAATTTACTTGATTGGTGTGAAGCTAATAATATGTATTTAATATTAGATTTACATGCAGCGCCAGGAGGTCAAGGCTACGGCTCGGACATTAATGACTATAACCCTAATCTACCTTCTCTTTGGGAAAGTGAAGAAAATAAAAATAAAACTATTGCACTTTGGGGTAAATTAGCAGAAAGATATAGCGATGAGCCATGGATAGGTGGTTATGATTTACTTAATGAAACTCACTGGGATTTAGGTGAAAACGAATTAAGAAACTTTTACATTGATGTTACTAATGAAATAAGACAATTCGATCAAAACCACATAATATTTATTGAAGGAAACGGTTATGCAAATGATTTTTCCGGACTGACTCCACCATGGGATGATAACATGGTATATAGTTTTCATAAATATTGGAGTTTTAATGACTCTTTGGATTGGGTGATATGGATGAGAAATCAATATAATATCCCACTATGGATGGGTGAGGGTGGAGAGAATTCAAATCAATGGTTTACGGAAGCAATCAAAATATTTGAAGAAAATTACATCGGGTGGGCCTTTTGGCCATGGAAAAAATTGGAATCTATTTCAGCACCTTTTGAAATTCATACTAATTCAAATTATCAATCTTTAATTAATTATTTTAGGGGTGAATCAAGTGCTCCCACGGTTGAAAATGCAGTAAACGGTTTGATGCAACTAGCTGAAGATTCTCACATTTCAAATAATAGATTTCAAAGAGATGTAGTAGATGCAATGATTAGACAAGTATCTTCAAATGAAACTTTACCATTTGACGGACCTAACATCATACCAGGTGTCTTATACGCATCAGATTACGATTTAGGTCCTATGGGTTATGCTTATTCTGATGCTGATTATGCTACCTATCATATAAATACAGATAATTTTCAAGCTTGGAATCAAGGTTGGCAATATCGTAATGATGGTGTAGATATTGAAAATAGTAGTGATACTGACGGAAATGGTTATCAAGTTGGTTTTACAAGTGACGATGAGTGGTTATTATTCACCGTTGATATTCAGGAGTCTGGATTTTATAATATAGTTACTAGATATGCATCAACTTCAAGTGGAATTTTTTCATTAGAATTGGACGGAATTCCAATAGTTGATAATATTATTTTATACAATACTGGGAGCTATTCAAATTTTATTAACAAACTAACTCAAGGAATTTATTTAACTCAAGGAACCTTTAAGCTGAAAATGAAAATGATTACTGGAGGATATAATCTTTCAAGTGTTAATTTTGATCTTTCTGATGAAATCCCAGAATTTTCAATAGAGTATGCAGAGGCGCAAGAAGATCTTTCTACTATTTTATTATTATTAAATCAACCTCTTGATATTGATCAGAGTATTGATGATTCTCATTTTGGAGTTTTTGTAAATTCAGAGGAAGTAACAATATCTGATATAGAGATTAGCGAAGAAAATCCTCAAGTTATTTATATTTCTATTGATGAAGAATATAGTTTTTTAGATGATATTTCAGTCAGTTTTTTTCAGGAAACAGAATTAGTTTCAATTTATAATGAGTATTTAATACCATTTTCAAATTATCCAGTTTACAATAATGTCAGAGAAAGAATAGTAATTCCAGGTCTAGTCGAAGCTGAAGATTATGTCTATCAAGAAGGACTNTCTANCGAGGAAACTTCTGATATTAACGGAGGTTTAAACATAGGATANACTGATTCNGGAGATTTTGCNGACTATCTAGTTTTGGTTACTGAGTCTGGAGATTATGATATAAATTTTAGAGCTGCCTCAGAAAATCAATCAGGATCAATCCTGTTGCAATTAATTGACGGTGCAGAGGTTCAAAATCTCACTCAAATATCCCTACCTATAACAGGTGGTTGGCAAACTTGGGAAACAGTTTCTGCGTCAACAACCCTGAATGAGGGATCATATAAATTAAGAATGAAAGTTATTCAGCCAGGTTTTAATCTTAATTGGATCGGATTTGATTTCACTGGAAGCTCTTTGGGATTAACTGATAATCTGATTACTGATTTTAGATTATATCCTAATCCCGCAAATGATTTAATTAACCTCGATACACAACTAGAAAATTTTAAACTCGAAATTTTTGATTTACTTGGGAAAAAGTTATTTGAATCATATAACTTAAAAATTATTGATGTTACTAACTATGATAAAGGAACTTATCTTTTAAAAGTATCATCTGGATATAATTTTAATTCAAAATTATTCATAAAAAAATAATTGTTTTTTAGTCTATTTACAATTTTGTAATTTTAAAAAAAACAAATTAAATATGCCTAGATATCATAAACTAGGAGATATACCCAGTAAAAGACATACTGTTTTTAAAAATAAGAATGGTAGGTTTTATTATGAAGAGCTTTTTGGTACTATTGGATTTGACGGAATGTCTTCACTGATGTATCATACACAAAGACCAACCCAGGTTAAAGAAATTTTAAACACATATTCTATATCTCCCAAAGCTGCAATTGAAAATAATTTAAAGTCCATGATGTTAATGGGTTTTAATATTGAAAATGAATCTGATTTTTTGAAAAGTAGGAAAGTAATATTATTTAATAATAATTGTCAAATTTCTTTGGCATCTCCTACAAAATCCCTGAAAGAATATTTTTATAAAAATACTGACTCTGATGAAGTTGTTTTTATTCACAAAGGATCTGGAAAGCTTAGAACTTTTTTAGGAAATATCGATTTTAAATATGGGGACTATATAGTGATTCCACGTGGAGTTATATATCAAATCGATTTTAATGAAGAGAATAATAGGCTGTTTATAGTTGAATCAAAATCACCAGTCTATACGCCCAAAAGATATAGAAATTGGTTTGGTCAACATTTAGAAAGTTCTCCTTACTGCGAGCGAGATTTACATCCGCCAACCGAATTAGAAACATTTAATGAAGTTGGAGATTTTCTTTTAAAAATTAAAAAGGATGATTCTATTCATGAATGTATTTATGCTGCTCATCCATTTAGTATAGTTGGATGGGATGGTTATAATTATCCTTACAAGTTTTCAATTCATGATTTTGAACCAATTACTGGAAGAATTCACCAACCACCGCCGGTTCATCAGACTTTTGAAACCAGTAATTTTGTTATTTGTTCTTTTGTTCCTAGGCTTTATGATTATCATCCAAATGCTATTCCTGCCCCTTACAATCACAGTAATATTGACTCGGATGAAGTTATTTATTATGTAGATGGTGATTTTATGAGCAGGAAAAATGTAGACGAAGGTTATATAAGTTTACATCCAGCTGGAATTCCTCATGGTCCTCATCCTGGATTAATGGAAAAAAGTATTGGAAAGAAAGAAACAAAAGAACTTGCAGTCATGGTTGATACGTTTCAACCACTGAAGGTTACCGATTATGCTGTCAAAATTGATGATGGGAAGTATTACCAATCGTGGCTAGAAAAAAATAAATAATTATAAATGGAGATTGATAAAATTTTTAATGATGCAAAAGATTTTTTGCCAATTTTAGGTGTTGACTATATTGAATTTTACGTTGGAAACGCAAAACAATCAGCTTATTTCTACAAGAACNCTTTAGGATTTGAATCAGANGCATATTTAGGACTAGAAACGGGTGATAATTCTAAGGTTTCATATGTTATCAAACAGGATAAAATCAGATTTGTTTTAACTTCATCTTATGTTGAAAAATCTGAAATTAATGATCATTATACTAGACATGGTGACGGAGTAAAAGTTATTGCTTTTCTTGTGGAAGACTCTGCTAAATCATACGATGAGACGATTAAAAGAGGTGCAAAATCATTTATTGAGCCTATTGAAATTTCTGATGAAAATGGTATTGTGGTCAAATCTGGTATATACACATATGGTGAAACAGTTCACTTGTTTATTGAAAGAAAGAATTATAATGGAATATTTCTTCCAGGATTTAAAGAATGGAAGAATAATAATTCGTCTAAACCAATAGGATTGAAATATGTTGATCATATCGTTGGTAATGTTGGTTGGAATGAAATGAATAAATGGTGCAATTTTTATAGAGATGTTTTAGGTTTCACACAAATTGTTTCATTTGACGACAATGATATTTCAACTGAGTATACAGCTTTAATGAGTAAAGTCATGAGTAATGGAAATGGCAGGGTAAAATTTCCAATTAACGAACCTGCTGAAGGTTTAAACAAATCCCAAATAGAGGAGTATCTTGACTTTTATAATGGCCCAGGTGTTCAACATTTAGCTTTAGCTACAGATGATATTATCACAACAGTTAGTGAAATGAAAAGCAGAGGAATAGAATTCTTATATGTTCCTGAAACCTACTATGATGATTTAATCGATAGGGTTGGGTCTATTCAAGAGGATGTTGAGTTATTAAGAGAAAATGGAATATTAATTGATCGTGATGATGATGGATATCTATTACAGATTTTTACAAAACCACTAGTTGACAGACCAACAATATTTTTTGAAATTATTCAAAGAAGAGGCGCCAATTCATTTGGAAAAGGAAATTTTAAAGCTTTGTTCTTAGCAATTGAAAGAGAGCAAAGGAGCAGAGGAACACTTTAAACTATATGACAAAAAAACGAGATTTAGAAATTGAGTTTAATGAAGTAACTTCAAAATTACCAAAAAGTTTACATACCTATATTGTCAAACAACCATACAGCGAATACACATNTCAAAATCAGTCAGTTTGGCGATATGTCATGAGATTAAATTTAAATTATTTAAGAAAATATGCTCATGATTCATATATGGATGGTTTAAAATTAACTGGAATTTCTATTGATAAAATTCCCAGAATGGAGGGGATGAATAGAATTTTAAAAGATATAGGTTGGGCAGCTGTAGCTGTGGATGGTTTTATTCCACCCAATGCATTTATGGCTTTTCAGGCTCATAATGTACTTGTTATTTCTTCTGAAATCAGGACAATAGATCATATAGGATATACTCCTGCACCTGATATTATTCACGAAGCTGCTGGTCATGCTCCGATTATTGCAAATCCTGAGTATGCTGAGTATTTGAGGAGATTTGGAGAAATTGGTAGTAAAGCTATTTCTTCTCAAGAAGATGATAAAATTTTTGAAGCTATTAGAGAACTTTCTATTCTAAAGGAAAATCCAAATTCTAAAGCAGAGGAAATCGCGATGGCCACAAAAAAAGTTGAAAAAATTCAAGGTGAATTAAGCGAACTTTCAGAGATGGCTAAAATAAGAAATCTCCATTGGTGGAGTGTAGAATATGGTTTAATCGGCGATATTAATAATCCAAAAATATATGGAGCAGGATTATTATCGTCAATTGAAGAAAGTAAAGATTGTCTTTCAGAGGAAATTAAAAAAATCCCATATTCAATAGAAGCTGCTGAAACCAATTTTGATATAACGACTGCTCAACCTCATCTTTTTGTTACCCCCACATTTTCTCATTTAAGTTATGTCTTAGAAAAATTTGCTAACAAAATGTGTGTAAGAGTTGGAGGTTTGAGTTCTGTTGAGAAAGTCATTAATTCAAAAAAATTGGGTACTATACAATTATCTACTGGGATTCAGATTTCTTCAATTTTTACAAGGGTTATCTCATTTGATGATAAACCTATATATATTCAATCATCTTCTTCAACAGCCTTATCAAATAATAATAAAGAATTAATTGGCCATGGAACTAATTATCACAAAGATGGATTTGGTTCTCCAGTAGGAAAGTTAGAGGGTATTAACTTAGCTATCGAAGACATGTCTCCAAAAGATTTAGAAGCATATGGGATAGTCGAAGGAAAACATACACAGTTAAAATTTGAGGGAGGTATTTTAGTTGAAGGAATTATAATTACCGGAATGCGTGATATCATGGGTAAAATTCAGTTAATTAGTTTTAAAGACTGCACTGTAACTTATAATGATGAGTTTTTATTCAAACCTGAGTGGGGTGTTTTTGATATGGCGGTTGGTAAAGAGGTTGTTTCTGTTTTTGCAGGACCCGCAGACGATAATTCATTTTTACAAAATTTTAAATTACCCAAAACTACCTCTCAAGAAATTAAATATGATGATAAAAGTTTACAACTTCACAAATTATATTTTGATGTAAAAAAAATAAGAGAATCAGGTGAAATTGAAATAAATCGTTTAAAAATTATTTATAGTGAAATTATCAGTAATTATTCAGATGAATGGCTTATTTTACTTGAAATTTATGAAATTCTCTTTGACACNAAACTTGAACTAAAAGATAAAGTAAAGAACGCCTTATTAGAACTTAGAAAGAATAATAAATTTGCAGATTTAATTGATAACGGATTAAAACTAATAAAATGAACACATGGATAGAAGTTCCAAATAATACAGATTTTTCAATATATAATTTACCTTTTGGGATTTTTTCGAAAAAAGGTATTTCGAAAAGGGTTGGAGTCGCTATTGGAAATAAAGTGATTGACTTATTGGCTTGTAATAAACTTAATATTTTTGCTGATTTAGATATTCATAATTCTNTTTTTGAAAACACGTTTTTGAACGATTTTATAAATCTTGGAAAAAAGAAGACAAATAAAGTTAGAGAAATTCTTCAAAAAGAGTTAATTGATGAAAATTCAAAGCTCAAAATGCATAACGACTTAATTTTTTCAATGTTTGAAGTGGAAATGCACATGCCTGTAAATGTTGGAGATTATACAGATTTTTATTCTAGCATGGAGCATGCTTCAAATATAGGCTCAATGTTTAGAGATCCAGATAATCCTTTATTACCAAATTGGAAACACATACCAGTGGGTTATCACGGAAGAGCATCATCCATAATTGTTAGTGGAGTTGATATTAATAGGCCAAAAGGTCAAATTAAACCTGTTGACTCTGAAAATCCCATATTTAGTTCATCAAAAAGAATTGATTTTGAGCTTGAAATGGGTTANATTATCGGAAAGAATTCTAAACTAGGGTCATCAATCTCTACCAAGGATGCCGAGGATTATATTTTTGGAAAAGTATTATTTAACGATTGGTCAGCAAGAGATATTCAAAAATGGGAATATGTGCCCCTTGGTCCATTTTTGGGTAAAAGTTTTGCTTCGTCAATATCCCCTTGGGTTGTTACAATCGAAGCATTAAAGCCGTTTAAAGTACAAGGTCCAGTTCAGCACCCAGAGGTTTTAGATTATTTAAAATTCGATGGCTTTAAAAATTATGATATAAACTTGTCTGTATCTATTTTACCAGGTGGTTCAGAAATTGNAACAGTAATTTGTAAATCAAATTTTAAGTATATGTATTGGAATATGAGTCAACAAATTGCGCATCACACGGTAAATGGATGTAATTTAAATACAGGTGATATGATGGCTTCAGGAACTATCAGCGGAAAATCTAAGGATTCATACGGATCAATGTTAGAATTATCTTGGGGAGGAAAAAAAGATATAATATTAGATGGGGGCTATTCTAGGACATTTGTTGAAGATTTTGATACAATATTAATGCGTGGATACTGTTCAAAAAATGATATTAGAGTTGGATTTGGAGAAGTAAAAACAAAATTATTACCTTCAATTTGATATGAAAAATTTTAAGACAATTGACCCTCAAGATCTAACTACTAGTGAGGTGCATAAAATTCTTTTAAATGCTGTTACACCAAGACCTATTGCCTTGGCTAGTACAATTGATAAGAATGGAAATGTAAATCTTAGCCCATTTAGTTATTTTAATGTGTTTAGCGCAGCACCGCCAATCTTGGTTTTTTCTCCGGCAAATAGAGTAANAGATAATTCTAGAAAAGATACNTTAGAAAATATTTTAGAAACTAAAGAGGTTGTAATTAATTTGGTTGATTTTAGTCTTGTTGAGCCTACATCTCTTTCTAGTGTTTATTACGAAAGAGGTATTGATGAATTTTTAAAGTCTGGCTTGACAAAAATAACATCAGAAAAGATCCTACCACCAAGGGTTTCAGAGTCTCCCATCTCCTTTGAATGTAAGGTTAATGAGGTAATTAGTCTTGGGAATAATGGTGGAGCAGGAAATTTAATTATAAGTGAAATAGTAATGATACACATAAACAAACAGTTACTGACACAGAATGGAGATATTGATCCATTAAAACTTAATTTGGTTGCAAGGATGGGAGGTAATTACTATTTAAATGTAAAATCTGAAAATTTATTTGAGATACAAAAACCAATTGGAGTAAATGCCATTGGTGTGGATAAGTTGCCAAATCACGTAAATAAGTCGGATATTTTAACTAAAAATGACTTAGCTAGACTTGCTAATATTGAAACCTTACCAAAAAAAACACAAATTAAAAAATTCATCGAGTCCTTTGAAATAGAAAAAATTACTAGTTTAGNGACCNAACATGAAAAAGTTATTCTAAATCATAAAAAAGTCAAAGAATATCTTGATAAAAATGATTTAGAATCTGCGGTTTTGACATTATTTTCAATTTAGGCTAGTGAGAAAGATTTTATTTATTTTATTATTTGTGATTACAGGGCAATTAAGTGCTCAATCAGTATATGTTGAAGACAGAAAAATATATGTTGACGGACAAGAATACCGTATAAATGGTATTTGTTATGCAAGAGGAGAGGGGAATGGTGAAAATTCAGGTTATTCATTTAATGATGATATTCCGCTTTTAGTTGATGCAAATATTAATACTATTAGAACTTATGCAGCTATCACAAATGTTGCCGAACTTAATGCTTTTGCCAATGCTGGCATCAAGGTAATAATAATGTTAAATGAAAACAGTTACACTTGGTATGTAAATCAGTTTAAAGACCATCCAGCTATTTTAATGTGGGAGTTTGGTAATGAGTTTAATTATCATCCTGAATGGTTTAATAATAATATTCAAAACTGGTATAATGTTCTTGAAAACTGTGCTGCTACAGTTAAATCACTTGACCCAAATCATCCTGTCAGTACTGGTCACGGGGAGGTTCCAGACAGTCAAGCTTTAAATTCTTGTCCCAGTGTAGATGTGTGGGGTATGAATATATATCGATGGTTGGGCCCTGATTCGGCAATAGATGAATTGGCAGCAGTTACTGACAAAGCAATGTACATCTCCGAAGCTGGAGCCGATAGTTTTAATATTAATTCAAATTCTGAAAACGAATCGCAACAAGCCCAGGCAACAGAAATAATATTAAATGCTATTATCGCTAAATCTGATTTATGTATTGGGGTTACTTTATTTGAATTTTGTGATGAGTGGTGGAAGGCAGGTAATCCAAATCAACAAGATCCAGGTGGGTTTTCAAATGCAATTCCTTATGATAATTTTGCCAATGAAGAATACTGGGGTATCGTAACACAAGATAGAGAACCAAAATTATCATATTATGTAGTTCAGGAAATTTATGAAGCTACAAGTCTTTCTCTGAATGATAATTTTTTAGACATTAATATATATCCAAATCCAGTTTCAGACGGTTTTTTAAATATTGTTAGTAATTCTGATAATCCCTTGAATATATCTATTTATGATTTAAATGGTAGAGAAGTTATTTCCCAGAAAATAATCTTCGATTCCATAGATATCTCCAGTTTGTCACAAGGAATTTATTCACTTATTTTGAGTGAGGGAAAAAAATCTACTACAAAAAAAATAGTTGTTAAATAAGTTTTTTTCTAATCTTGTTCCAATATTTAAAAAAAGACAAGTATTCTCCTTCAATTTTGAAAAGCCAGTCGCGTTTATCTTCTTCACCTTTATAGTGTGAGTTTAACGGATGTTCTTTGAAAATAAATTTCGACACTCCATACTTTGATTTTAATAAGTCGATATCTCCAAAGAAAATCTGTATATCATTGATATTTTTAGAAAGATTTATAGAAAAATCTAAACATTTTTGAGAAACAGGATATTCTAAAAAAATCTTGGGTTCAAAAATCAAAACTCTATTTGCTTTTTCATTTTTTCTCCAATTAGGGTCAATATTATAGTAATTGTAAATTAAAGTTGGTAATGAATTATCTAATTTGATTCCATCATTATTTTGAAAGTCTGAATTTAGCTTTAAATCAATTTTTTCACTAAGCTCTTCAGGAATATTCATTGACGAAATAAATTCATAGCTATTATCTAAAAAGGTGTTTTTTTGATTGCTTTCAAAGTATTTATTAATATTATCTTGATTTGCATAATATTTTTTGTTTGAATTAGAACCTGCTACCCATTGCCAACTAAGTGCATTACTAGCCCAATCGCCGTCTAAAAGGTGGTAATACATCCATTTTGCTGGGGTCTTCCAGTGACTTTTTGCAATATTGGTTGCTATTGAAGCAACATACATACGCATATGATTATGCACATATCCGTTATCATATAGATTATTGATTTCATCATCAACAGAATTAATACCTGTTTTAGCTTGTGTCAAAGATTCAGGTATTTTATAATCATTTACATCTTCTTGTGGTCTTTTTAAATCTTCATTGATTAGAGATCCTTTAGCTACCCATATTTGTTGCCAGAAGTCTCTCCAAGCTAATTCTTGTATAAACTTTTCACACTTTTTTAGATTAAAACCCTTTTCAACTAATTTTTCATATATAAATCTAGTTGAAATCACCCCTCTTGAAATATATGGGGATAATTTTGTTACATGGCCATTTTTAAAATTTCTTGTAACCGCATATTTAACTGGATTTATTGAATCAACTTTTTTTAAAATTTCATCGTATTTTGTTGTGAATAATTGCATAAATTCAGAATAAACAACAATTATACCGAATCATCCTTCAACCATTATGAACTACTCAATTATCTCAACTTTTTTTATATAAATATTTTGTAGTGGCCAATCTAAATTGTCTGTTGGTGCACTCGCAATCTTATCAACAGTATCCATCCCTCTAATTACTTTTCCAAAAACCGTATAATTTCCATCTAAGTGATGTGCACCTTTACTACTTTGAACTATGAAAAATTCAAAGGGAGATGCCATTTTGTATGGATTGTCAACAA
Organism: Flavobacteriaceae bacterium; assembly: GCA_002691265.1. Classification (GTDB taxonomy): domain Bacteria; phylum Bacteroidota; class Bacteroidia; order Flavobacteriales; family Flavobacteriaceae; genus MED-G13. Next base: position 27,653 of record NZHJ01000007.1, read on the forward strand.
GGCTACTTGGCATACTTATCATTCCTCTTTTGTGCGTATATCCTTTATTTAAATCATTTGGTAACAGGTATCTTCCGATTTCTTTTCTCTTTTGAGATATTTTTCTGTTATCGCTATTTCCTGCTTGAATTACAAAATTATTTATAACTCGGTAGAACTGAGTGTCATCAAAATAATTTTTCTTGGTAAGATAAATAAAGTTGGATCTGTGAAATTTAGTATTCATAAATAACTCAATCTCAATATTCCCAAAGTCGGTATATATTCTAACTTTATTTTCTTTATTATGCTTATCATATTCTAAGAAAAATTCCATTACATTCTTGTCTGATAACTTAAAATCAATCTCTTTTTTTACTCTTTTTTCAGGGATTTTTTTCTGAGTTTTATTTACAATTTGATCCTTGGTATTTTCTGATTTAGGCTCACATCCTGTTAAAGAAAGTATCAGACAAAAATAAAACAAGGAAATTCTAAAAAAGTAATACATAATAAAATTGAAAATGGTGGAGTCGCCGAGAATCGAACTCGGGTCCAAACAAGAAAACTAATAAATTTCTACATGTTTAGTTTTTAATTAATTTTCGATGATATACTGACTAAAAACAATCTATATATCACTTAGTTTCTTTATTTCGAAAATATGTCGAAACCCATATTTTCTATGTTAACATTTACGATGTTTCTAACAGAACGCCGTTAACAAAGGCTTTCAAGAAACATTTAGCTTTTCCACCTTGTGGAACTAGGCTAACCCTACTATAATTCAGATTATGCAGCTAAAGCGTATTTATTTTCGCCGTTTAAAGTTTAAAATAGATTATAACGCGTACTATTTTAATGCGCGACATGCTTAATACTAACTTTGACTTGCTGTCAAAACCAGTCGACCCCATATTTTCAATGAACAAAAATGAAATGCAAATATATAAAAAACTTGTACAAGGAATTTTAAGGGTTTATTTTTGAAATATGAAAATTGGTATTATTAAAGAGTACAAAAACCCTCCTGATAAAAGAGTAGTCTTTTCACCAAGTATGTGTTTAGAAACTAAAAAAAAGTTCCCTGAAATAGAATTTTTTGTTGAAAGAAGCGATATAAGATGTTTTACTGACTCTGAATATGAATCAATTGGAGTAAAGGTTGTTTCAGATCTCTCTGATTGTGAAGTATTAATTGGTGTGAAAGAAGTTCCCATAGAAAAACTTATTTGGGGAAAAAAATATTTCTTCTTTTCCCATACAATTAAAAAACAACTTTACAATAAAAAACTATTACAACATATTTTGAATTTAAAGATTGATTTGTTTGATCATGAAACTATCGTTGATAAGTCAAATAATAGATTAATCGGCTTTGGTTATTACGCAGGAGTCATTGGAGCTTACAATGGATTTAGAACATTTGGATTAAAAAANAATTTATTTGAGATTCCAAGGGCTATTGATTTAAAAGANAGAGTTGAATTTGATAAAATTTTAAAAACTTTAAAATTTCCTGAAATTAAAATTTTGCTTTCTGGAAGAGGGAGAGTCGGTAGAGGTACTAAAGAAGTCTTAGATTTTTTAGAAATCAAAGAAGTTTCGNCTGATGATTTTATTAATTTAAAGTTCAACGAGCCAGTTTATANAAATATTGATGTATTAGATTATAATTACTCAAATTTAATTGAGAACACTGTATCAAACTTTTACAATTTTCCTGATAAATTTGAATCAACCTTTTCAAAATTTTCATCGGTCGCAGATATATATTTTGCAGGACATTATCATAACCCAAAAGCACCAAGACTAATTACCAATCAAGACATGAAAGAAAATGGTTTTAATATTGATGTTATTGCAGATATCAGTTGTGATATAGATGGGCCAATAGCAAGTACAATCAGACCTTCTACTATCGATGACCCAATTTATGGTTACCATAAGTTAAATTCTGTTGAATGTGATTTTCATGACTCTAATGCGATTGCTGTTATGGCTGTTGATAATCTACCTTGTGAACTTCCAAGAGACTCCAGTGAGATGTTTGGTGAGATGTTTTTGAAACATGTTATTCCATCTTTTTTCAATAATGATAAAGATGATATTCTAAAAAACTCTCAAATGACCTCGGAAGGTGAATTAACTCCTCGATTTAAATATTTATCTGATTATATTCTTTAGCTTGGTTTTTATCTTTTCAGGCTAAAGTGTGCTCTAAACGTTTTGATAATTTCCGTACCTGGTTCTTCATATTTCACGCTGAACCAATAGTCAGTTGCTGGTAATGGTTTTCCGTTAAATGTACCATCCCAACCTTCGCTTAGTGGGCTTAGTTGTTTTAGTAATTTACCGTATCTATCAAAGATGTATATAGTTGATAGAGGTCTGGTATCAATACCTATGATTTGCCAAGTGTCATTATATCCGTCTCCGTTAGGGGTAAANAATCTTGGGTAATCAATAACNAATACAGACTTAGTTCCGATTCCACAGCCATTTAAGTCTCTNACAGTAACTATGTGTTCACCTGGACTAACATCGGTAAATGTTCCATCTAATTGCCATGGTCCATCATCTAATCTATATTCATAATCACCACTTCCAACCGCATTTGCTTCTATTACATGCTCTTCTGCAAAGGCAAGCGTAGTAACTACTGCTTCTACAATAGCGGGTGAGCTAGGGATTACTTCTGTTGTAACTTCTTTTCTACAGCCAGTCAATATATCAGTGGCTACAGCTGTGTATATTCCTCCCATTAGCGGAGTATGTGCTGCTGTGGTAGCTTCTAAGTCTCCCATTGGATTGATCCATTCAAAAGTATACTCATTAACAGGGAGGTCGATTAACATTACTGTTGGCCCTATTAATTCCGTTCCGTTTACATCAACACAAGCCATATAGCTATCTTCTAGGGTAAATTCTGGAAGTAAATTAACCAGTAAGGTTGCATCTGTAATATCATAACATTGATCATCTACATTAGTATCATTATCTACTCTAACAAAAATAGTTTGAGGATTAGAAGTGTTTTCAAAGCTTGTTGGTAATGGGTTTGTAGAAGCTTCTGCATCTTCTATAGTGGCATAGTAAGTTACTGTAAAGTTTACAGGGTCTTGTCCATCTAAAATCTGCGCATCTAAGTCTGTTAGATTAAACTGAGCAAAACCATCATTAGCTGTATTTGGATCATCACATATTATAAGTTCTGCAGGTACTCCATCACCATTTGCAATAGCTGCTTCCTGTACTTTTATGTTAAAGCCAGCTCCTGTAATATTACATCCTGTTAGATTATTGGTGATATTTACAAAGAGTTGCTGTGGGTTTGTAAGATTTGTATAAGGACTAACCAGTGCATTTTCTCCATTATCTGCATCTTCTTGTGTTTCGTGATAAGTTACCGTAAAGTTTGCAGGATCTTGAGTACCTAACAATTCACTTGTAACAGTTTCCAGATCAAAGTCAAAGAATCCATCTGTATTTATCTCACAGGCAATTACATCAGGAACATCTCCAATATCTGGTAAAGGATTTACTATAATATCAAAGGTAACAATGGTAAAGCATCCTGTAGTATCATTAGTTACCCTTACATAGATTGTTTGTTGTCCTAGTTCTATATTGCTATAAGTAGTAGGATTTGCAATAGGGTCTATTTCATCGGTAGCATTTTCTAAAGACTCGTAATAAGCTGCACTTACCCCAAGTTCTCCGTTAATGATATATGCCTCGTTAATAGTAATATCAAAGACTTCTATCTGGTCGCCTGGATTATCATAATCGCATAATTCAATATCTTCAGCATCTGTGCTTGGTGTTGGATTTGGTAATACTCTTATTGTTAAAGTCGTATAAGCAATACACCCTTCTATATTTACAACTGCTACGTGTAATGTTTGTGGATTAGCAGCATTACCAGCAACAGCAGTATTTGTATATGCTTCAGGATTTTCAATAGCATTTGTTCCAGCTAAGGCATCTTCTTGAGTTTCATAATAAATAACCTCCCAATCTATATTACCCGCTGTTATTTCATCATTCTTAACGGTTAGATCAAACTCTGTGGTTTCATCAGCAACTTCGTCATCACACTCTTCTAATGCTGTAGGCTGTACAATCACAGGAGGAAGAGCAACAATAAGATTAAATTCACCGATACTTACACAGTCATTATTAAGATCTTCAAGTCTTACAAAAATAGTCTGTGGATTGGTTAAGTTTTGATAACTAGTAGTATTTATAATAGGATTTTCTCCTGTTTCTGCATCTATTAGTGTCTCGTGATAAGTTAAACCAAAGTCCGTAGTACTTTGTTCTCCAAAGATATCTTCATCTCTTTGACTTAAATCAAATACAGTAATGCCATCATAATCATCGTCACAAACAACAATATCTTCTATAATCAACGGTAGCTCTGGTGAAGGAATAGTAACTAGTTCTTGCTCAACTATAGTAAAGCAACCCGTGACAATATTTTCAGCTCTAACAAATATGATTTGACTATCTGGAACAATATTGTAATAAGGGCTAATAATAGGATCTACAGCATTCTCTGCATTGGTTGTTGTCTCATAATAGGATAGCACAATGTCTAATTCTCCATTAATAATATCTACTTCGTTATCTTCTACATTGAAGAACGTAAACCCATCATTATCTTCATCGCATTCCTCTATAGGATCAGGAACTACAGGACTTGGAATAGGATTTACTCGAAGGTCTAATGTAATAGTGGAATAACAACCTGTAATTTCGTTTTCCCCTCTTAAATATATTGTTTGCGCATTACTTGTATTAGTATAAGGACTAGCAATTGGATTAGTAGCATTATCTGCATCTTCTTGTGTCTCGTAGAAGGTTATTCCAATACCTGTTTGTCCTTGTAGAACCTGTCCAATACTATCCTCTAAAGTAAATTCTTCTATTTCATCACCAGGATTATTATAATCACAAAGATTAAGAGGATCTGGCTGTGTAAGTACAGGTAACTCATTTACGGTTAATTCTATACTACTTGTATTGTAACATTCGGTTGTGTTATTTTCAACACGAACCCAAACAGTCTGATTAAATGCAGTTATGTTAGTATATGCAAACGGAGTAATGATAGCATTCTCAGCATTCTCAGCATTCTCAGGAGTCTCATAATAAGTAATGGTAAACTCCGAAGGATCTAACCCATTTAGTACTTCCTCATTACTAAGACTTAAATCAAATAATCCAAAACCGTCGGTGTCATCATCACAGACCTCCAGAGAAGATGACTCCGTGTTTATCTGTGGAACATCATTAACAACCAATAAAAGTTCTACATAACTAAAACAGTCTGTAGTAATGGTAGTGTCTTCTACTCGAACATAGATTGTTTGTTGATAAGCAACGATATTATCATATTCTTCAGTAATAGGGAATAGGTTGTTCTCAGCATCTGCCTGTGTTTCATGGTAGCTTATCAATAAATTTGGTAATCCATTAGTGATTGCTTCATCAGAGTCTGTAAGGTTAAATACTCCAAAACCATCTGCATCGGCATCACAATACTCCAAAGCTGGAGGATTACTTACAGGGGGTGGTATTTGAACAATCAACTCTAAAGTAGTATCTGAGTAACATCCTGTTACTTCAGTCATATCATCTTCAATTCTCACATATAAGGTCTGTGGATTAACAGTATTTGTGTAAGCTGTCACATTTTCGATAGCATTTATACCTGCATTCATGTCTTCTTCAGTTTCATGATAGGTAACAACATTCTCTGCAATACCAGCCATAATGCCTTCTGTCTTAACAGAGATATCTATGGTAGTTATTCCGTCGATATCATCATCATCACAAACAATCAATGGAGTAGGTGCTGCAAAAACAGGTTTTGGTTCAACAGTAAGAGTAAAGTTTATATTGGAGATAAAACAGCCTGCTGTAAAAGGATCGCTATTATCAACTTCAACACGTGCATAAATTGTTTCTTGTTCATTAACCGTATAAGGACTTTCCAGTGCGTTAAACCCTGTGTCCGCATCTAACTGAGAGCTGTGATAGGTTACTATATATAAATTAGGATCTTGTGACCCCAGTACTTGCGCATCATATTCTGTAAGATCTATATCTATAACACCAGGGGTGTCTGTACATAAAATTTCATCAGGAACTTCATTATACTGTGGAACAGGTAATACCTCCAGCAGCATAGAATTAATTCCAAAACAGTCGTTATCTCTTTCGACCCTAAGATATACCGTTTGTGCATCAGGCACTTCACTTACATATTCATTAGGTAATTGATTTAATTCTAATAATGCATCTTCTTCACTTACATAATATGCAATGGATAATTGACTTGCATCTGTTATATCGTTATTCGGATTTGCTACGATAAGCGATAATACGTATTCATCAGCATCACTTAATGTAAATAATCCTAATCCGTCATAATCATTACCATTCCCTTCACTATTATCACAAACAATTAATCCTGCATCTTCAGGAATAGGATTGAATATGGTTTCTAAATAGAAGTAAGAAGTAGTATAACAGGTTGTATTGATATTTTCAACTCTACAATAGATATTTTGTAAAGGTGCTAAGTTTACATAAGCTGTAGGATCTTCAATTGCATTTATTCCTGCATCTAAATCTGCTTGAGATAAATGGAAGGTAAGCACATAGTTATTAGGATCATCTCCTATAACAAGATTTTCAGCAGCTTCTTCCAGATTATAAATAGAGATACCGTCTTGTACATCATCAATATCACACTGAACTAGATCAGTATTTTCAATAACATTTGGTAACGGGTTTACAGTGACATTAAATGATCCAAAACTAAGGCAGCCTGTTTCATTTTGTTCTAATCTTATAAATATTGTTTCACTTGCAGAATTAGTATTTGAGTAATCTGTCAATGCTGCTGTAGAAAGAGCATTGATATTATCTTGAGAGTCACTG